>CAIXSC010000214.1 GCA_903921945.1 uncultured Planctomycetaceae bacterium | reverse complement strand
CCCGATCGAGCACGCCACGGGCGCGTGGAAGAACGATGACATGGAAAACTACAGTGCAGTGGCGACGGCGTTCGCCTACGAGCTGTACAAGGAACTGGGCGTTCCGATCGGCATTCTCAACTGCTCCTTCAGCCAGACGACGATTCAGGCATGGACGCCGCGGTGCGGTTTTCGCGACGGCAAAGATGAATATACCCAGGCGATCTACAAGAAGATCCTGGAAAGCGACCCGACGACCCCGGAACACAAAGCGGCCTGGGACAACTATTATCAGGAGATCGAGATCGCCGTGAAGGAAGGAAAGGCGATTTCCACCCAGACGCCCGGCAATCTGAACGGCAACCGTGACGCCTCGTGGATGTACCACGGTCGGCTCCATCCGGTCATTCCGTTCGCCATCCGCGGCGCGATCTGGAACCAGGGCTATGCCAGCATTGGCGAAGGATTCCTCTACTACAACAACCTGCACTCGCTTATCCGCGGCTGGCGTGAGGTCTGGGGGCAGGGTGAGTTCCCGGTCTATTTTCACCAGTTCTATGCACCCGGCGCGAACGACGGCCTGACCCTCAACCCGATGGCCGAGATGCGGCTCGGCGCCTGGCAGGCGCGCGATATTCCCAACACCGGCATGGGCTGCCAGATCGACATCACCGGCACCATTCATTACTTCGATAAGGCGCTGCCGGGCAAACGACTCGCCCTGCACGCATTGAAGAATCAATACGGCAAGAAGATCGTCACCGATGGGCCGATGTTCAAGTCGTACACGGTCAAAGGCGACAAGCTGATCGTCGCGTTGGAACACGCCGACGGCGGCTTGTTGGTGGGGCAGACGAACCCGGGCAAGACGTTGGACGGACCGGCAGCAATCGAGAACGGCGAGGAGAAGGTGACGCTCTTCTACGTGGCCGACAAAGACCGCGTCTGGCATCGGGCGAAGATGAAGATTGCCGGCGATAAGTTGGAGCTATCGGCGGCGGGCGTAACCGAGCCGCGCGGCGTGTCGTATGGCTGCAACGGTGTCGGAGCACAGCCGAATATCTACAACAAGGCCATGCTGCCGCTGGCACCGTTCATCTACTACGACAACAAGCTGGTCACAAGCAAAGACTGGCCAGACAACCCGATCAAGGTCGATGGCGTGACGGTGGATCCCTCCACGCTCGCCAAACGCTACGAATACCGGAAAATGCCGCTGGTGGGCCAGCAGTTCAGGGACAATGCCGTGTTGCAGGCCGATATGCCGGTCACGTTCTGGGGTTCGACGATCCATGACTGGGGCTACGAGGCGAAGGGCAAGGCCGAGATCAAGTTCAGCTTTGCCGGCAACGAGAAGATCATTCCCGTCACGTCTGGCATGAAAGAGTGGCAGGTCATTGTGCCGCCGATGATGGCCAGTGCCGAGCCGAAGACGCTCAAGGTCACTTTCACGATTGACGGGGAGGTGGCGCACGAGCGTGTGTGTACCAACATGGTCATTGGAGATGTCTGGTATGTGGCGGCGCCTCCAATGGCGGTCGTCACCGGCGCAAGCTCTTCATCGAACGGCTTGGTGCGTGTGATGACTCGCAGAGCCATCCGTGATCGGAGTCCGCGGCCGGCCCGGTTCAGCGTCAGTGTTTCAACGCTGACTAACGGTACGGGCGCAGCCATCTGGGAAGAAGCGAAGGGTGGTCTGGCCGGGATGCTGGGACAGCGCATTGCGGCGAAGACCGGCAAGCCGGTGGGGATCATCTTCATGCAGAGCGCCAGCGGAAAGGAACTTGCCGCGCCGGAACTGAAGCACTGGATCGATGCAGACACGCTTCAGCAACTGCCAGATTTGCTGAAGGACTACAAGGAGCTGGCTGGCCAGAAGCCGGGGACCCTGTACTACGACGCGAATGTCCGGAACTACAGCGACGCCTGGAAGAAGCACTGGGGCGACTACATTCCGAAGATGATCGCCGAGAAGCGCGTGCCGGACAGCGAACCATGGGGAAAATACCCGGCGTTCGCCAGTGAGATCACGACCGAGGCGGCGCAGTCCTTCAACGTGCTGACCAGTCCCTTCACCCCCGGGAGTTTCAAAGGTGTCATCTTTTTGACGGGTGAGGCGATGTTCAAGCAGGACCAGGGGGCTGCCTTCGGCGAGCAGTTGCGTGTGCTGGCCAACAGTTGGAAGACGAAGTTCGGTTGTCCCGACCCGTATTTTTTCTACACGATCCCCGGCGTAGAGCTGGCTCCGAAGATCACAAAGCCCAAAGACATCACGGGACAGAGCAAGGCGTTTGAAATAGCCGCATGGCCGACCGCGAAGGCGGCTAAGGAAGACCTCGCCGCCCTGGAGAAGCAGATGGCGGATTTGATCGATCAGATCGTGCGCGAAGTCTACAAGTGAAGACGCCCACTATATTCAGCTGAACTCGCAAGCGTTCAGCCGGAACGACTTAAGTCTTGCGACTTCAGCTACGGGCAAAAAACAAGCGAGGAATCTATGAAAAACCTAAACCATGGATTGTTGGCGTTTGCGCTGGGGATACTGGCGGGATCGTTGCCCGCGACCGCCGCCGATCCGGCATCGCCCAGGTTCGAGAGCAAGTTCTACAAGGAGCATCCGCTCTTTAGCACCTACCCCAAGGAGACTGCGGCGCGCACGGAGGTCGAGCACTTTGGGCCAGTGGGCATCGGATTGAACCTCGTTCTGCCGCCGTTCCAGATGCAAGTGAGCCGGGTTCACAAGGGCTCGCCCGCCGAGGCTACCGGGAAATTCAAGGTCGGGCAGACGATCGAGTCGATCAATGGCGAGAAGCTCAAGGACATCGACCCGCGCATCCAGCTCGGCGCGATCATCACCAAGGCCGAGGCCACTGATGGCGTCATCAAGTTCATGATCAAGGAAACACCGGAGGCCAAGGCCGAGGAGGTCGTCGTCAGAATTCCAGTGCTCGGCGCGTATAGCAAGACTTGGCCGCTGAACTGCCCGAAGTCCGACAAGATCGTGCGCGGCGAGGCGGAGTGGCTGGCGCGGACCCGTGCGAACGGACTGGGATTCGGTTTGCTCTTCCTGCTTTCGACCGGCGAGGAGAAGGATCTCGAAGTCGCCCGCGGTTGGGTCAAAGAGACGGTGGCCAGGTACAGCAACATCCAGCAGCTGCAGACCTCCACCTGGGGTGCCGGCTACGAGGGGATCGCGTTTTGCGAATATTACTTGCGCACCGGTGACGAAACGGTCCTGCCAGTCATCGAGAAGAATACGGACTATCTCAAGCGCAACATGTATAACGGTGCCTGGAACCACTACGGCGGCGTGAATTACAGCTACGGCCACTTGAACGCGGCCAGCATGACAGCGGCGGCATCCTTGCTGCTGGCCAAGGAGTGCGGCGCGAAGGTGGATGAGTTCACTTTGCAGGAGTCCTTCAAGCATCTCTACCGCATGGCCGGCCACGGCAACCTCGGCTACGGGAACAACATGCCGGCCAGCGGCTTCACCGACAACGGCAAGCTCGGCACGATGGCCTTCCTCATGGCGGCGGCGGCTTCACTGACGCCCGAAGGCGAAAACTCCATTTATGCCAAGGCCCGCGACCTCTCGGCGGTCAGGAGTTTCTATTCGACCTCGTGGATGTTCCACGGTCACCCCGGCGGCGGCATCGGCGAGGTCTGGCGCAGTGCGGCCATGGGGTTGATGGTTGAGAAAAAGCCCCTGAAATACCGCGAGTTCATGCACAACCGTGAATGGTTCTACGAGTTGTCGCGTCGGTTTGATGGCTCGCTGGGTGTCTCCGGCGATTCCTGGGGACCGGAGCGGGGCGGCTTCGACGAGCCCCATAGATTTGGCATCGGGCTCGCGCTGACCTACACGATCCCCCGTAAGACGCTGCGGATCACCGGCGCTCCAAAAACGAAGTTCTCCAAACCGTATCAACTGCTCAAGCGGCCGTGGGGAACCGAAGCCGACGATGCATTTCTCTCAATGACGCCGGGCGCGGACAAAAACGGCAAGGTGCAGGATTGGGATTCCGAAAAACTCGCCACGGACGCCGGCTGGCCGATCTTGCGGCGTGTCAACGATTCCGGCGCGACCAACGAGACCTTGCTGATGTATGCTCGCCATCCCGACCATGGCGTGCGCGAGCTGGCGGCAAATGCCATCGCAGGCAGGGCAGCCGATCCCCTGATCCTCGAACTGCTCAAGGACAAGGATCCGCGCGCGCGCCATGCGGGCCTGATGGCTGTCAACTCGCCCGCCCGACTCACCGATGAAGTGGCCGCGCTGCTGATCGGTATGGTCAACAGCCCGGACGAATCGTGGTGGGTGGTCATCCACGCGCTGACCCGGCTCGGCATGGCCAAGCCCGAGTTGCTCGCGCCGCATGTGGACCGACTCTGCCACTGGGCGCAGCACGAAGAATGGTGGTTGCAGAAGGCCGCGTTGACGGCGCTCACCGGACTGGCCACCGATGATCGCTTCTACCAGAAGATACTTCCGCTCGTCGGCAAGCTGGCCAATACCACGCGCGTGGCCGATGTGTGGGGGCCGATTCGTGACATCACCGCCCAGGCCAACGCCGCCAAACCCGAAGTGAAGGCGCTGGCGGCCAAAGTGCTCGGGCAGGCTTATACGGAATTTCCGAAGACGCTGACGGCACCGGGCGGATTGGATTTGGCGAACCGCGTGGCCGGCAACAGCCCGGTGGCTTTTCTTGAAAAGGAACTCGCGGCCAGCCTTGCGGCCACCGAGGGCGGGCTTGATGTGCTGTATGAGCTCGCGAAACAGCGTTTCCCCGAAGACCCGTTGCCACACCGCGATCTTTTCCTGGGAGCGCCCCCCGAGAAACTTGGACCAAAGGTGGCCGCAGCGCTTAAGCCAGCCGTCCTCAACAGTCTGGTCCCCGAGCATGTCGGCAAGAATTGGAAGAGCCTCCTCGCTTTGGCGGCAAGCGAAGTAAAATCCACCACGCCTGGTGGCCGCAATGATGCGATGGATCAGTTGGCCGACCTCTATCGCCGGGGTGGCGACACCACCGACTACAGTTGGCACTCGTTCGGGTCCGACCGGCTGAAGGACGAATGGGCGTATCTCACCTTCGACCCGCCGGAACAAAAGCTTTGGGATGGCACAGACCGCTACCGCCCCGTGACGGTGCCGGGGGGCGCGACCAACTGGTTCGCGCCGGACTTCGATCCGCTGAAAGCCGGTTGGAAAAAAGGTTTGGGGTCGTTCTCCAATGTCCCCGCGAACACCGGTTGCATCTTGCCGTTCTGCGGCTGCGCCGACAAGCCAGGCACCGCATGGGACAAGGAAGTGCTCCTGCTGCGTCGAACTTTCGAATTGCCGCCGCTGAAGCCGGGCCACCGCTATCGTCTGGTGGTGGGTGGACGTTCGCACGTTTACACCAGCGACGGCTGGGCCATTTACGTTAACGGCAAGCTGATCGCCGAGGCGAAAAGCAAGGGAGGGAGTGGCACGGGCGCCTTGCCCAAGGGCGCGTTCATCACCGCCGATTGGCTCAACGACTTCAAGGGCGGCAAAGTGGTCGTCGCGGCCATCGCCTTCCAAGGCAACAGAAAGAGAGACAACATCAACATCTGGTTCGAGGAGATGAAGGTGCCGCCCTTCCGTGAACAGCAGTTGCTCGCATGGGCGGCGAATGTCTCCCTGCTGTCGGCCGAGTGGCAGGCCCGGCAGGACCCAAGCCGCAAACCCGACGACCCCGAGGCCGGGAAATACAAATGGGACGGCAAGGTGACTGCGAACCCGGCCCTGCTGGGCGCGTGGTCGGCGGTGGACATGGTGCCGGCGATCGACGGGTTCGTTCCCATTGACGCCAATCCCGCCGACGCCGCCGCCAAGCGCGCGGCCCAGGCTGCAGCGGAAAAGCGTGCCATCGCCGTAAGGAACGCGCCGTTCAAGGAGATCACCTTCAGGGACGGCGGCAAGACGGACGCCACGCTCCGCCTCTGGACCGGCGACGTCTTGATCGATCTCCAGTCGGAACAGCATCGGCCGTTACAGGCGCTGAAGATGACCCTGAGAACGATCGACTCGACCGACTACCTCTTCATCGAGTCCGGCGGCTTCAGCGACAAGAACCCCGCCGGTTGGAAGTCATCGTTGGTCGTGATGAATCGCAAGTAACCGGTTGGCAGCCTGCCGCCGCGAAGAAAAGGTGTCAGGACTCTTTTTGGGGTCTTCCGCGGGGGCGGAGGGTTGACTGGAGGTTCAGGTGCCGCGCGATTGCCTGCACCCAATTCTCATCTCCAAAGGGCGAGCCCCGATTG
>CAIXSC010000213.1 GCA_903921945.1 uncultured Planctomycetaceae bacterium | reverse complement strand
GTGGATCCGTGCGAGCTCCTGCGGTTGCCGCTAGTGAAACAAGACGGCAAGGGCGGCGCCGCCAAGTCCGATGCGGCGACGGAGATCTTCTCGCCCGACCGCGTCGACGGCGTGGTCGCCGAGCTCGAACAGAATTTCGCTCGGCTGAAACAGGGAATCGCGGACTCCGAGGAAAACCTCCGCCGCTTCCAGCAGCAGACCCGCGAATTGATCGAAACGGGCGAGGCGCTGTCGCCGCTGGAACGCGGGACGCTCGCCAACCAATTGCTCTCCGACGTCAACCAGCAATTCGATTCGTTGAAGCGCGACGTCCTCGATCTGGAACTGCTGCAAGCGCGAATCCGGTCGGAAAGCATGACGCTGACGCCGGTGGAATTGCCGTGGCAATCGGCTGTCGAGATTTCGTACCGGTATCGACTCGACCTCATGAACGCCCGGTCGTCGCTCGTCGATCAGTGGCGGTTGATCGAGTACAACGCGGACAACCTGGAAAGCACGCTCGACTTGGTCTTCTCCGGCGACATCACCAACGACTTCAACGAGAGCCGTCTGCGGAAGAGCGTCAACGCGGGACAAATCAAAGCGGGGCTGCGTTTCGACGCTCCGATCGTGCGGCTTTCCGAACGAAACACGTACCGGCAGACGCTGTTGGAATACCAGCAAGCCAAACGCAATTTCTACGCGGGCCTGGATGATATCTCGCGAAGCTTGCGGCAAACTCTGCGGACCATGCAGACGAATCGCTTGAACTTCGAACTGCAACGGCTCGCTGTGTCCGTCGCCGCGCGGCAAAACAACTACAACAACGAAATCCTGCAGTTGACCCAGTCGGGTGGAGCGACAGCCGCCCGCGATACCGTGTCCGCGCTCTCGGACCTGCTCAACGCCCAAAACAACTTCCTCAGCATTTGGGTTAACTACGAGGTGCTTCGCCGCAGCCTTGACCTGGATCTCGGCACGATGCTCATGGACGAGGAGGGGATGTGGATCGATCCCGGTGCGATCGGCCCGGATCACCTGGAGCGAATGCAAAGCATGATCAATTACGATCCGATCGAAGGTTGGGAAACATGGACCAACGGGGTCGATGGCAAGAACGGCGACGCTGGCGGCCCGGCTACCAGTGGCCCGGCTACCAGTGGCCCGGCTGTTATGGGGCCACCGGGACCGGTGGTTGAACCGGACGACGAAGACAGTGCGGACGCCACTGGTGGTCGCGGGGCTGCGCCGTCCGGGCAAGCCACGCCTCCGGGCGCTGATCGTCGCGGTGCGCATTTGGCTTCGCCGCTTGCGGCCGCGCATGCCGCGCCGCCGATCGCAGCCAGTTTGGCGAACCAGCGGGGCGACGCGACGGCCGTCGTCGCGGGCTCCAGGAGCGCTGGCGCCACGGACTCCGCGTCGCTTTGGGGCGGTTTTCGGGATAGCTTTTCGGGCATCTTTTCGAGCGGTCCGGTTTCCGTGGAAGTGCCGCGTCCGAACATCACGCCGACTCGCGGGATGCCGTCGTCGTCCCTCGCATCGTCCGCCGCCGGGGCCGCTGCTGGGACGACAGCCAGTTCCACAGCCAGTTCCGCTGCGAAGGCGGCCGCCCCTTCCGCCATTCCTAACGCCATCGCGAATCGAGCCATGGCATCCAGGTCGCCAGCACCGGCAACCTCGCTGGCCGCCTCACCCGGGAGGGCTGGCGCGAAGGCGGCGGACTCCGCACGCGTCAGCGTGCCGAATTCTGGAGTTGCCGGCACCGAGGGGACGAACCTCCGCAGGCCGAGTTCCGGCGTGCCAAGTGCGGTTTTGCCGGGCTCTCGTGGTCCCGCCACCGGAGGCAACGGAGGGCGGGCCCCTGGAGCGGGCGCACCGCGTTCGAATGTGCCCCGATCCGTTCCGCCTTCCAATCGGGTGGCGGACGCGGTTTCGAGCGAAGACGCGGAAGGCGTGCGGCTTGCGAATCACCTGGAGTTGGCAACGTCAGAGTCGCCAGTGACGCCGCCGAAGAGTTCTCGGCGGAGGGCAGCGGGTCAGGGGCCGGTTGCCGGGGCCATTGAGGACCCCAACCGGGTGCGTTGAGAGCGTTGTGGCAATCGTCTTGGCAAGTGAATCCGAGAAATCACGGCGGCACTCTGGTGCGGCGTGAAATGGCGGACGGTTGGTGAAGTCGCGAAACAGAACCATGGTGACGCAACAATGGACGGGCGAAGTGGTTGAACGAGAAGAGGCGTTGGACGGCAGACTGCGGCTTTCGAAGACAGGTCGAGCTCTGGCGGGTGTTGCGCGGCTGCGGGCCGCCTATAATCCGATGTCGTCCGGCGTAGCGGTCTTAGTTCGAGGCGTGGTGAAGGTGGGGTGGAGCATGGCAGCGGGTCAAACGCGGTGGAATGGCGGCGCGGCGGGTGGGCGGCATTCCGACCACCTGTCGGCTCGCAGCGCGAGGGCGGGACGGCGCGGATCGTCGACATTGCTGGTGACGGGAGCCCTTGTCGTCATGGTGCTCATCGGTGGCGTCGCCTGGATGGTGTGGCGCGGCGAGTCGGACGCGAGTGCCGGGCCATTTACCGAACCGGC
>CAIXSC010000212.1 GCA_903921945.1 uncultured Planctomycetaceae bacterium | reverse complement strand
GCTGCCAGGCCCATGGGACCGCTTCGAACCGTTGGTGTTCCCGGACTTTACGCCCCGATCGATGCTCGCGATCGGTTCTGCCGAACCTAGCGCCCCAATAACTTTGGCACTGGCAACTTTGGACGACGTTTTTTTTGCCACCGCGGTTTTCGGCAGCGAGGGCTTTACCGGCCCTGGTTTCGCTTTGGCGGCACCCGAAGCCGACGCCGCAGCCGTCGGCGACGCAGCTTTAAAGGCTGCTACCTTGACCGAGGACGCCTTCACGGTGGTAGGCTTCACGGTGGCAGGCTTCGCCATCGATGCCCTGTCGGTGGCCGATTTGATGTTTCCGGATTTCCGTGATCCAAGTCGTTCCGAACCCGTTTTTAGTGGGCCAGCGTTACGATCGACAACCTTCACGGCAGCCTGCTTTCCGCCCGAGTCATTCACCGCCTTGAGTTTAGAGGACTTCGGGAGCGACGACTTGGGGAGCGCCGACTTCGCGGTCGGCTTCACGACGGTTTTCGCCGCTGCTTTCGCGGAAGGAATCCCCTGAGGCTTCGCGGACTTACCACCGGCGCTGTTCCCGGATTTCGCAGGCGCGTTCGCCAAACGAACCGCGGATTTCGCGGACGACGCTGCTCGCTGCGCAGGATTGTTTTTTTTCGAGGGCATTCGCGGTGGTGGGCGATGGAAAGCTCGCCCGTGGTAATGGTAAATTCGGGCTGTCAGGAGCGCAATCGAGGAACTCCGGCGCGGTAAGCGACCTCAACCCACGGAACAGTGACCGGAATTGCCGCGAGCGGCAACTCCGACAAACCGCCTGGACGGTGGGCGATCTTGCGGCCTAAAGGCGGGAGGTCGTCGCTGTCAAGCCAGCGTGGCCTGCTGATAGCTGCAACCGGATTAAAACCGCAAGTCTCTAGGAGAGAGTAGTTCAAGGTTTAGCGAGAATCAACCTTCGCTGACGCGTTCCGTGGCGGATGTCAAGCGGTAAGGCGGGTGCCCAAGAACCGCCGATGCCCGGCGATCCATGCGTAGTGCCGACCGCACCGGCTTCGACATTCATATTCTAAACCCCTATTGGGAAATCACTTACCAGACATTGTGAAAAAATACACGAAGGGGTTTGACCGGCTGCGGCCACACGACTAGATTGTGGGCGTTCGATCGAAAAGTTCTGTGGAATGTAACGCTCGCGCTCGATAGGAGGCTGGAAATCCCAGCGGTTTTTTGGATGTCCGGCGGGCTTGATCCCAATCAGCGGCCTCCATCCAATCAGTCATTCGGGGCGGTTTCTGCCGCGTTGGAGTGGTCATCGAGAATAATCGCTGTGTCGCTCGAGATGGTGCTTCCCGGACTGGCTGGATGGTGGCTGGATGGGAAGACCGGGACGGGGTGGTTTGCGGGAATCGGTTTTGCGATTGGTTTAGTGGTCGGGGTCATTCATCTGATTGCGATGACTCGTCCGCTGGCACGGCAGACGCGGTCAACGGTTAAGCACTCGAAACGTCCCGAGGTCTCGGATAACGACGATACGGCGAGCTAGCGGGTGCGATCGGGAAAGTTGGAAATGCGGCATGGTTCGAGGACTGCTAGGAGTTTTCGCGGTACTTTTAGCTGCATTTCCTGTGTTTGCGATGTACGGGTACTGGGCCAAAGGTAGCGATGGGGTTTCCGCGGCGGCAGTCGCTGCAGGCGTGGGGTTGGCAGGGGGGTTGGCGGGATTCGCGGCCGCATTCGGATTCCGCGGGACGCAGGCGATTCAGGGCGTGCTTTTGGGGATGGTCGTGCGAATGGTGGTGCCGTTGGCGGCGGCCGCCTTCTTCTTTCTCCGAGGCGGAACGCTCGTTCGAGCTGGATTACTGGAAATGCTGGTCGGGTATTATCTGTTGGCGTTGACTGTAGATACGGCTTTGGCCGTCCAGTTGGTTCGCCGCACGATGCCCAACCGCACTGAAACCGGGGCGTAATAGCTTATGGCTTCGGCCGAATTGCACATCAAGGACAGTTTCTACTTCGAAGTGCCAAAGTTGCTTTGGCCGTCGAATCGCAAGTCCATTGCCGAGTTTCCCGACGTCTGGGTGAAAAACGACCCGCAATTCCAGTCGTGGGAAGCGGATCGTCAATGCGACGCGTTGGCGAAAGCGGCCGCGGGAACAGGCGTTGTCGTGCCTCCCAAGGCCCAGTTGTTGTCGGACTATGAGCACTGGCTTCACGCGGACCATGCGAACTTCGGTAAGCCGTTCGACATCTTCTTAGAAGAGCAGTCCAGCGAATGGTATGGCCAATTGACGAAAGATGCCGCCTGGAAGACCAAGTGGCACAAGTCTGCGGCGGTCCTAGGCGACACTCGCGAGTACGCCGCGTCCGGTGCGAAATGGGATCTCGCGAAGATCGACGCGTATAACTACCACTTGAGCGGTAAGATCGTTATACCCCAGCCGTTTGGTGAATTGAGGAACCTGTACCAAGGCGAAACGGGCTTTTGCATCTCCAAGTTCATGGTGATCGAAGCGGCCGTATTCCTCATTCTGTTGGTGGTGTTCGCACGCATCGGTAAGAAAGTCGCTTCGGGGGGCGCTCCCCGTGGACGTTTCTGGAACTTCTTCGAGACGATGCTCGTCTTCGTTCGCGATGAAATCGCCCGGAAAGCGATTCAAACGCATGCTCACCATGACGACGAGCACGGTTCCGAGCACGGTTCCGAGCACGGTTCAGCCCAGAGCGATCACAGCCCGCATGATGAGGGGCATTCAAAGGATGGGCACTCGAAAGACAATCACCCGAAAGATAGCCACAGTCACGTCGGCCACACGGCACATCATGGCGCCGATTCGCATGACAATCCGCATGCTGATGCGGATCGGTTCGTCCCGTTGCTGTGGACCGTGTTCTTTTTCATCCTTGGCTGTAATTTAATGGGGATGCTGCCTTGGCTTGGCGCGCCGACCAGTTCATGGGGCGCGACGATCGCAATGGCCTCGATCACCTTCCTAACCGGCATGCTGAGCGGTTCGAAGCGATTCGGATTTTTCGGTTACTGGGCGAACCAAGTACCTTCCATGGGGCTGCCGTTCGTGCTCGCGATCGTGCTCGTCCCGGTGATCTTCTTCATCGAAGTGCTCGGTCTGGTGATCAAGCACACGGTGTTGTCCGTGCGTCTGCTGGCCAACATGATTGCCGGACACTTGGTATTGTTGGCGATTTTAATGTTGGCCTTCAGCGTCGAAGGGGCAGCAAGTTCGTCGTGGGTTCCCACCGCGATTGCCGCTGCCGTGGGTTCGGCGCTGCTCAGTTGCTTGGAGTTGTTCGTGGCCTTTTTGCAGGCCTACGTGTTTACGTTGCTTTCCGCCTTGTTCATCAACGCGGCGATCCACAAACATTAGTTTGTCCGCCTGGTGGGCTGGCACGTTTCGATCGGTTTCCACAGGAGAAACAGCAGTGAATCGGTTGGTTCGAATGACGTACTGGGGCCTCATGGCCGTTCTGGCGTTCGCGACTCCGGCTTTCGCCGCCGACGGCCCGTTGATCGAGTTTTCGGGCGCGATCGGCGCTGGTTTGGTGACCTTCGGCGCCGCTTATGGCATCGGCAAGCTGGCCTCCGCCGCTTACGACGGCATGGCCCGACAACCTGAAGTCGCTGGCACGATCCAGGTCGCGATGATCATCGCGGCGGCGTTGATTGAAGGTTTTACCTTCTTCGCATTGGTTGTCTGCCTGCAACAGAACCCGTGGGCGAAGTAGTCTTGGCGCCCGCAAGAAACGATCGGCGATCGCGTCCTTTCCGCGCTGTCGCCCATGGAATCCGGGCCCATGTCGGCGCTCGCCGGCATGGATTTTCCGGAATCAACGTAGGTCGCTGAAAGCAGTGGTCCGTTTCGGCAATGGGGTGGTGTTTGTCATGAACGTTCGAGTGTTTGGCTGGATCGCCGCGATTGGTTTGATGAGCGGGTTGACGATTGGGTCGACCGACGCGACCGTTTCGTACGCCCAGCAGACGGCCGCCCCGGCCACCGAGGCGAAAGACACTGCTGACGCTAAACCGGCAACCGAAGCGAAGCCGACGTCTGAGACGAAGCCGGCTGCTGAGACTAAGCCAGCGGCTGAAGAGAAGCCGGCTGCTGATGAGAAGCCGGCCGCTGATGAGAAGCCTTCGGTTGAGGCTAAAGCGGAGGCGGACGCCAAGCCTTCTGCGGATGATAAGGCGGCTGCTGGCAAGGAGCCAGCCAAGGCTGACGATGCTCACAGCGGTGAAGCCCATGGCGGTGCCGCTCACGGAGATGGCGGGCATGGTCATCATGACCCGACCGATCTAAGTCACGCCAATGACGGACCCGGGCATACCAATGCCTTCCCGCGAGCCTTGACGGGGTTGCAGGAAATCAAGGCCGATCTCGCGATTTACACATTCATCGTGTTTCTGCTCTTGCTTGGCATTTTGCTGAAGTTTGGGTGGGGACCGATCATGTCGG
>CAIXSC010000211.1 GCA_903921945.1 uncultured Planctomycetaceae bacterium | reverse complement strand
CGTCTTGTGAGACACCGGCGAACAGGCAACATCGTGGACCAACGACGACCGCCACTCAACATTCGAAGTCACTCCGCGTAAGCACCATCGATCACGTTCGTCGGTCGCTCAACGTCGCGCGCCGCGGATCTGCGGATCCACTGATCCACTGACCCGCTCGACATTCCGCCGCGCTGTGCCACGACACGGCTCGTGGCATAGCTTGAGCGTTTACCGCCGGCAAGGTTCGCTTAGCCGTTCTCTTGAGCGAAACGCTCCTTGGAGGGCGGCCAGAACAAGAGCCCGAGCGCCAGTGCGGCCGCGGTTGCCGACAGGCAGGGGATGAGAAACAGACTGCGGAAATCGGTGTTTCCGTCCTTGGTCAAGAACTCAAACAGCGGCGGGCAGATGAAACCGGCCAAGAGCGCGCCGACACCGAGAATCATCAAATTGAACAGGCCTTGGGCGCTCGTTCGAATGTCCTTCGGGAAGTATTCGTCGACGAAGATGTACACCGTTGCGAAGAAGAACGCGTAGCAGATGCCGTGCAACACTTGCACAGTGATGATCAGCAGCTTGTAGTCGGCCGAACCGCAGAACGCGAAAACGGCGAACCGCGCGGCATGGCCGAGGACGCCGATGATCAAGGTGGTCCGCCAGCCAAGCGCCTTCAGGAAGAACCCGAGCACACCCATCGTCAGGATTTCCGCGATCTGCCCGATGCTCATCACCTGAGTGACCCAATTGCCAGGGATGCCAACCGTTGGCAAGAAGCGGCCCGTCCAGTTGAAGTAGCAGTTGTGAACAAACGAGTCGACCAGCGTCACGAGCCAGAGCACGGCCACGAACGGATGCTTGAGCAGCTTCATCGACTTCAGCCACGCCAACGAATCCTCGCTGTCGCTCGCCGGCTTCGGCGGCGTATGCGGCAGCGTGAGGCTGAAACCGGCGAGCACTAGCGACGCGGCGCCCGCCACCACATACGTCCACGACGACGCGTTTTGCATCGCGAGGCCTTCCAGCGGCGAAGCGAACACAGCTCCAAGCCAGTCGACCAAGCCCTTCGGTTGAGCGGCTTCCACTTTCGCCCAATCCACAAGCAGGAAGCCCGGTGGCCAAGCGGCGGCGATCCAGCCGATCGTCCCGCCCATCCGCACAATCCCGAACTCCTCTTGGGCGTCCTTCATGCTGGCGAACGCCACCGAATTCGTGATGGAAATCGTCGGCACGTAAAAGACGCAATGCACCAGCATGCAGGTGAAGAATAGCCAGAAATCCGTCACGAACGCGCAGCCGATAATCGACAAACCGCCAATCAAATGACTCACCGCAAGGAACCGCTCGGCGGCAAAATTGCGGTCGGCGAACTGGTTGCTGAAGAACATCGCCAAAATCGCCGCGGCGGGAAACGCGTTCAGGATTAACGACTGTTGCCAAGCCGAAAATCCCAACGCCGGCAGGTAGCCGAAGATCAACGGCAGCCAGGCGCCCCAGATGAAGAACTCGAGAAACATCATCAAGAACAGCTTGAATCGGATCATGGCGACACTCGGAGGAAATCGGGACGCGGAACGCATTTTCCGCGAAAGTCCGGGATTCTAACGGCCAGCGCGGCGCGAGGGAAGCGCGGCCGCCTCCATGTAACGGGACCGCGAGACTGGCGCTGCGAGACTGGCCACACGTGACTGGCACCGCGAGACTGGCACCGCCTGAATGAGCCGCTCGGATGAACCTGCGGACGCTATTCCCCGGCGAGCGGCCGCGAGTATCATATCTGCGACTTTCCCGCCCGTCCGGACTCGCCGGGCTCGTCACCCACTTTCCTACCCCAGCCGCGATCGCCGGCCACCACCCCGCCATTTTCGGAGACTTCATTCCATGCGCCACACGGCATCCCAATCCGTCGCCCCAACGCAATCTCGGCTGTCACCCGGAACCACTCACCGACTCCTGGGGGTGGCTCGCCGATTCCGCCGTGCCGCAGTCGCCGCGTTGTTCGCTGCCGCCCTGCCAGTCGGCGGAGCGGTCGCGGGCTTGCTAGCCAGCGGTTCGCTCGTTGCCACTCCGGTTTCCGCCGCCGACCCCGTGGCCAACTGGCCGACCTTCCGCGGCCCCGACCGCACGGCCGTCTCCACCGAAACGGGCCTGTTGCAAGCGTGGCCGGCCGAAGGCCCCAAGCTCGTTTGGGAAACCAAGGGAGCGGGCCGTGGCTACGCCAGCCTGGCCGTCGCGGGCGGCAAAATCTTCACCCTGGGGGACGGAACGCCCGCCAACGGCGCCGCCGACAAGGTCGAATACCTCTCGGCATTCTCCCTGGAGGACGGCAAACCGCTCTGGCAATCCCAAACTGGCGCGCCGTGGAATAGCGGTTCGCCCACGTGGCAAGGTTCGCGTTCCACGCCGACCGTGGACGGCGACCGAGTCTATGTCATCACCCCGTACGGCAAGCTGTTCTGCTGCGATACGGCCAACGGCGAGGTGAAGTGGACCAAGGATCTCAAGGAGGATTTCGGCGGGAAGAAGGGCGACGGTTGGGGCTACAGCGAGTCCGTGCTCGTCGACGGCGACAAGGCTGTGTTCACGCCCGGCGGCGACAAGAACACGATGGTCGCCGTCAATAAGCTGACCGGAGAAACGGTCTGGACGACCGCTCGCGCGGGCGACCGGGGCGCCGGCCACGCGTCCATCGTCATCGCCGACATCGGCGGCACTCGCGTCTACGTCACGACCACCGGCAGCGGCGCGATGGGAGTGCGGGCCACCGACGGAAAACTGCTCTGGAGCTACGAGATCGACCGGACCACGGCCGTCATCCCGACCCCGATCGTGCGCGGAGAACTCGTCTTCTTCGCCGCTGGCTATAAACGCGGCGGCGCTCTGTTGAAGCAGGTCGCCCAGCCTGAAAACCTGGTGAACGTCGAGGAGGTTTACCCGATCAAGACCTCGCTAGCCAACAAACACGGCGGCATTGTCCTGGTCGGCGACCACTTGTTTGGCGACTCCGATGACGCCGGCGTTCCCTTCTGCGCCAACCTCATGAGCGGCGAGATCGTCTGGAAGGAACGCGGCTCGGGCCGCGGTTCGGCCGCCTTCGCCGCCGCCGACGGATGCGTTTACATCCGCTTTCAAAACGGCGTCGTAGCGCTCGCCAAAGCCACTCCAGATGGCTACAAGGAAACCGGCTCGTTCAAAATCCCCGGCGACGAATCGATGCCCAGTTGGTCCCACCCGGTCATCACCGGCGGTCGACTGTTCCTCCGCGAACAAGATCGCATCTTGTGCTACGACGTCACTGCCGGGCGATAAGCTGGCAAGTTGCGAGTTGCGAGTTGCGAGTTGCAGGTTGCAGGTTGCAGGTTGCAAGTTGCAAGTTGCAGGCTGAATCGCAATGCGCTGGGTGCAATCGGTGGGCGGCAAATTACCGGTGCTAGGATTCAGCGGCGATTGGGGAACCGTTTTGGCGTGCGGCGCAAGTTGCGCCGCACGCGAACGGCGGTGACTAGTTTGGCGATCGTGCCCTGAGATCGCCTCCAAAAAAACCAATTCTTCCGGTCGGATCGCACGTTTGGATGCGATTCGTGCGAGCACCAGATATAGTGCGGCCTCTTCTCTCAAGACACATTTTGTTGTTGCCGTGAAATTCGCGTCGGCGGCATGCGTACGATTTCCTGCGCGGAGTTGGGCACTCCGCGAAAAAGGAAACTACCATGGCCAAGCCTTTGGTTTCGGATGAACTCTGGTCGCGAATCGCGCCGCTGCTGTCTCCGCACCATACGCCCGGGCCAACCGGGGGCCGACCGCGACTGGATGATCGGGCAGCGCTGGCTGGTATCCTGTTCATCCTCAAATCGGGAATTCCCTGGGAGTTGCTGCCGCAGGAAATGAACTGTGGCTCCGGGATGACCTGTTGGCGGCGTCTGAGAGACTGGCAGTCTGCTGGCGTTTGGGACAAGTTGAAAGCGGTGATGCTGTCGGAACTGCGTGGCGCGGAGCTGATCGACTGGTCGCGGGCAGCCGTGGATTCCAGCAGGATTCAATCCGTTAGACGCTCTTAGAGACCTTCCAGCGGGCCGGTGGCCGTGCCGAAACGCTCGATTGGAATGCCCGCCTTTTGCAACATCGACGTGTAGAGATTGCAGAGCGGCTGTTGGTCCTGGCCCATCAGCGGGATTCGCTTTTCCGGGGAGAATTTCGTGGCAGGCGCGGCGTTCAGTTCCTGGCTCACTTCGTTCAAGAACGGCCGATTGAAGGCCAAATGCTGTCCGTGACGGAAGCCGCCTCCCGCAAGGATCACCGGCAAGTTGTAGGTCCAGTGCGTGTTGCCGTCACGCAAGTTGCTGGTCATCAACACCATGGTTGAATCAAGCAGCGTGGAACCACCTTCGGCGGCGTTTCTCAGTTTGCCAAGCAAGCCGCCAAACGCCTGGACAAGCTCCGCCTCCACTTGGCGGCAAGCGGCGAGTTTCTTGGGCTCCTTGCCGTGATGCGACAGGTCGTGGTGCATGCCGAACGTCATAAGGCTGATTGCGCGGGTGGAATCGGTGACGAGCGCCAGATGGATCATGTCAACCATCAACTGGAATCTCGCCTTCTGCTGGTGGTTGTCGGCGATATCCCGAGGTTCGTTGCCGATCGCCTTCGGCTTCGGACGGCTGACCCATTCCCGTGCCAGGCGAAGTTGCCGTTCCACGTCGCGGACCGATTCAAAGTACTCGTCGACTCGTTGGCGATCGGCGGCGCTGATCTGCCGATGGAGCGTCTTCGCGCGGTCGCCGACGTAATCGAGCATGCTGCGGCCCTCGTCGATGCGACGCAACTCGGCCTCCATTTCCGCAGGGCTGGCGGCCAAGAACAGCTTCTTAAAAACGGCCGATGGCTGGCTGATGGCGGGGATCGAAACGCCGTTCGCGGTAACGGACAGCGACGGACCTTGCGTCGTCAGCGCGAAGCTCTCGTAGCGCGTCTCGCCTCGAAACCGAGTGGCGAACGCTTGGTCGACCGAGATGGTGTTTTTCAGGTTGTGGGAATAGTCCGGGTATGGAGCGCCGGTGAGCAAGACGGCTTCCGCCTTGTGGCCGCCGCCGCCCGTGTTCGGATGGCTGAGTCCACTGATCACCGTGAAATGTTCCCGGTGCGGGGCCAACTGTTCCAGATGCGCGGGCAGGACGTAGTCGCGGCCAACGGTCACCGGGACGAAGGCGGTCGGCTCGAAGCCGAATGGAACGCCGATGCAGACCATCCGCCGCGGCGACGCGACGGGCGCGGCGCGCAGCGGGTTCGACGGCCGCATGCAATCGAGCATTGGCAAGCCGAGCGCGATGCCGGCGTTTTTCAAAAACAGGCGGCGCGGCAATGTTTTCATCACAATATCCAATCTGGCGATAGACCGTTTCTAAAATCTGTGCGACTTCACTTGTGCGTGAACAGCTCGCTTTGAATCACTTCGGAGATCAGCGTGCGCAGGCCGAAATGGGAAGCCTGCGAGTTTTTCAGGATTCCATCGATGGCGAGCTCATCGCCGGCTTCGACGCCGCTGCCCGTGGCGAACGTGGCCAGCTTGCGGGCGAAGTTGCGGGCCAACAGTTCGGGGCGGGCTGCCAGCGCCACTTTGTAAGCGCGGATGTCCGCCACTGGCAGCCCATCTGGCAATTCGCTGCGAGTATCGACGACGGGGCCCTTGAGGTACTTCACGCCGCCGTAATGGCCGCCATAAAAGACTCGAGCATCCTTGAGCGGCGTGCCGGTTTCGGTTGTCCGGTAATAGTCGCGGAAGCGGCCGATCGGGTCGAATGCTTCGAGCGCGAACCCCGGGGGATCGATGCGCCGATGGCAGCCGGCGCACGACGCGACGGATTGGTGTTTGGCGAGTT
>CAIXSC010000210.1 GCA_903921945.1 uncultured Planctomycetaceae bacterium | reverse complement strand
GTTCGCCGAATGGCATACGCCCCAGTCGCATCGCCACGCGTGATCGGAGTTGATGACTGGGCGATGCGGCGGGGACACCGTTACGGGTCGATCATCGTCGATTTGGAACGTCATCGCCCGATCGAGTTACTCCCCGACCGACAATGGGAGACTTTGGGGGACTGGCTCCGTGCGCATCCCAGCGTCGAAATCATCAGCCGGGATCGTGCGGACTGCTACGCGCGCGGCGCCGCGTCCGGCGCCCCGCAAGCGACGCAGGTCGTCGATCGCTTTCATTTGCTTCAGAACCTGCGAGAGGCGCTGAAGCGAACGGCAGATACGATGATTCATGAAGTTCAAGCGGCTGCGAAGGAAGTCGCCTTCGCCCAAGTCCCATATCCGAGCGATCGGAATACCGTCCCAGGCGTCCTCGCGTCAACCGACACTTCTTCAAACCAATCACCATGCCAATCGTCCACTTCCACGCGCACAAGCAGCCGATCTCGGAGGTTGGAATGGTATCGGCAGGTTCACGAACTACACCACCGCGGGGAGTCGCAACGTGCGATCGCCGGCACGCTTGGGCTCAGCCGCAAGACCGTGCGGCGGATGCTGTCCGCGACAACGTTCCCGGAACGCGCCGCGCGGCCGGCGCATCGAAATACCGACCCATACCTGGATCACCTGAAACGACGATGGAGGGACGGCTGCCACAACGCGCGAGTCCTTTTTCGCGAATTGGTTGCGCGGGGCTTCAAGGGTTCTGAACCGGCGGTGCGCCGCACGGTGGCCGCTTGGCGAGAGTCATCCGGCATCGACAGCGGCGCCGGGGCAAATCGGCATGTTTCGCAATCCGCCATGAAAAAGCGTCCATCCTCGCGCCAAGTGTCTTGGCTGCTCTTTCTGCCCGCCGGAGAACTCGACGCGGACGAAAGTCGTCTGCTTGACGCGATTCATCGCCACGCTCCGCCTTTGGTGATCGCCGGCGAACTGGCCAGGGAATTTCGCGAGCTCGTCAAGAGTCGACAGAGCGAGCGTCTGTCCGATTGGATCACGCGGGCCAGCGGCGATTCGGTTCCGCCGGACATTCGGCGTTTCGCGCAAGGACTGCGTGCCGACCTACCGACCATGGAAGCCTCGGTAAAGCTTCCTTGGAGTAATGGCCAAGTCGAAGGCCAAGTTAATCGATTGAAACTCGTCAAACGCGAGTCCTACGGGCGCGCCAAACTTGACTTGCTTGAAGCAAGATTCCTTCACGCCACGTTTTGAACAAAGGATTGCCGAGCGAGCCATTCCTCGCACGATGGGCGCGTGAATCAACGTTTCACTTGCGAATACCAGCTCGACCGGGACCAAGAAACGACAAGGAGGCGACAACACCATATCCCGAAACCAAAGGGGATGTCCTGCGATTGACGACACCGCGCCAATCTGTTGGTTTCCCTTGGGCTCATCACCAAAAATGCGGAAGAGCCCGAATTGGGAGCCACCGCGATCATCGAAAAGGGAGCCACCTGGTGTCGAAAAAATGCCCCTTGTGGGGCGTGACATCCCTCGATCGCCGCGGCGGACCGCGGTGTCGGGTCAGGTTAGGTGGCGGAGAGCTTGTCGCTCCCGCCGGTGGCTCGCCGGCTCCTCAAACTGGACTGCAAACGATAACTGTCTCCTTGTATCTCTAGCATGTGAATGCGGTGTGTCAAACGATCAATCAATGCGCCAGCCAATCTTTCATCGCCCGCGAAGACCTGGGGCCATTCGGCGAATGGCAAGTTCGTCGTGATGATCAAACTGGTCCGCTCATAGCAACGGCTGAAGAACCCGAACAAGTGCTCGGCGCCGGTCTTGTCGAGCGGGATGTAGCCGAGCTCGTCAAGCACAACCAGGTCGCAGCGCCCGATCTGGGCCT
>CAIXSC010000209.1 GCA_903921945.1 uncultured Planctomycetaceae bacterium | reverse complement strand
CGGGAGGGCACGATCATGGGTGATGAGTTTCGGACGGCCGAACGTCAAAGTCCGAAGCGGGCTTTGGTGGAATTGCCAGTCATTCGGGAGCCGTTGGTGGCTCGACGCCGGTAATGGGAATCGTTCCTGTCGACCGACGGTGGCCATCCACCGGCCGGGTTGTGAACTACCCTTCGCGGTTGGCAACCATCCTCAGCGTCAACCGGCCTTCGAACCGACTCGTGGAGATATAGACGACATGCCGACGGTTGCGGAAACCATTAGCCAGCTGCAAGCCGCTTTTCCGTCCACTGCGGTGACGGAATTCCGTGGCGAGCAACGGGTGGTGCTCAAGAAGGAAGACCTGTTCGCCGCCCTCCGCTGGCTCAAGGAGCGGATGGGGTTCGATCTGTTGGTCGATGTTTCCTGTGTCGACTATTTGAACTACCGCGGCGCGACGGATCGGTTCGGGTTGGTCTATCTGCTGACCAACATCGCGGAAAACCTCCGGCTGACCGTGCGTGTCATGTTGAACGAGCCGGACTTGACGGTGCCGTCCGTGACGCCGCTTTGGAGCGGAGCGGACTGGCTGGAACGTGAAGTGTGGGACATGTTCGGTATCCGTTTTGAAGGGCATCCCGACCTGCGTCGAGTGTTGATGCCCGAAGAATTCACCGCCCATCCCTTACGGAAAGACTATCCGATGCAGGGACGTGGCGAGCGGCATAACTTCCCCGTGTTGCGACGGGCCGAGTCCTGAGGGTCACCATGCCAATCACGCCAGCGACGCTGCGGAACGCGAACAGTTCCGAGCAGGATTATTTGTGGACGCTGAATTTTGGTCCGCAGCATCCCGCAACGCACACCACACTGCGAATCGTCTTGAAACTCGACGGCGAACGCGTGGTCGACGCGATTCCCGACATCGGTTACTTGCACAGCGGTTTTGAAAAAATCGGCGAGCACCTGGACTACAACCAGTATGTCACGGTGACCGATCGGATGAATTACATCTCGCCTATTGCCAACAACGTGGCTTGGCACCATGCGGTGGAAAAGCTGCTCGGGATTGAGCTGACGCCGCGATGCAAATACATCCGCACGCTGATCTGCGAATTGGCCCGCATTAGCGATCACCTGCTGTCGACGGGAGCCATGGGGCTGGATGTCGGCGCCTTCACCTTTTTCCTGTACGCCTTCTACCAGCGGGAAAAGATTTACGACATCTTTGAAACGCTGTGCGGAGCGCGGTTCACGAACAGCTACACGCGAGTGGGCGGCGTGATGCATGACATCACCCCGCTGGTGATTGAAAAGGTGCGAGCGTTTCTTCGCGAATTCCCGAAGACCATCGACGAGATGGAAAAGCTGGTGAACCGCAATCGCATCTTCGTCGATCGCATGAAGGGCGTGGGCGTGCTCACCCGCGAAGAAGCGATCAATCGCAGCGCCACGGGGCCGGTGGCTCGGGCCAGCGGTGTGACGCGGGATCTACGGAAAGACGAGCCCTACCTCGCTTATAAGGACTTGGATTTCCAAGTGTGCTGCGCGAAGGCGGGCGACTGTTTCGCTCGTTATTACGTCCGTATCGCCGAGATGCGTGAAAGCCTGAAACTTGTCGCTCAGGCGGTGGAAAACATTCCCGCCGGCCCGGTCAATGTCGGGGTCGACGAGCGGGCGATTTTGCCGACCAAGCAGCAGGTCTATCAAACGATTGAAGGCACGATTACCCATTTCGAGTTGGTGATGACCAATCGTGGGTTCACCGTGCCCAATGACGAATCGTATGGAGCAATCGAGGCGCCCAACGGCGAACTCGGCTTCTATCTCGCGGGCGACGGCAGCGACGTGGCCTACCGGGCCCGCTGCCGTCCGCCATCCTTCATTCACTTTTCGATGTTCCCGCAACTGATCCGCGGCCACACGCTTAGCGACGTGGTGGCGGTCCTGGGAAGCTTGAACATTATCGCGGCTGAGTTGGACCGGTAGCCGACGTTGATCCTTGCGAACCATCAACCGCGACACGCCAATTCCCACCGCATTGTCCGTTTTTCCCGCCTGCCCGCCCGCTAACGAGCCTTCCATGAATCCCGCCCCAGTCCGCAAACGCGTCCTGACCGACGAGATGGTCGCGAAGATCAAGGCGTACATTCCTCGCTATCCATCGAAGCAAGCGGTCACCTTGCCGGCTTTGCACGTGGTGAACGAAGCGTTGCGCCATGTGCCGCTCGGAGCGATCGTGGAGATCGCGGAAATTCTCGAACTCTCGCCAGCCCAGGTTCAAGACACGTTGAGCTTCTACGGATTTTTCAAGCAGGACAAGCCGCATGGCGAAGTCCGCGCTTGGGTCTGCCGTTCGGTCAGTTGCTACCTGATGGGCGCCGACGCTCTTCTGAACCGAATGTGCGACCGCTTGCACATCCACCCTGGCGACACAACCTCCGATGGCAAGTTAACGCTCGAGTACGCCGAGTGCCTGGGAGCGTGCGAACACGCCCCTTGCATGTTGGCTGGAGAAACCCTGCACACCAGTCTCACCCCTGAGAAAGCGGACGCGTTCCTGGACAACCTTTGAGCAACCGAGAGGCGTTTGTCGGCGGCCATGCCCCGCTGGCCAACCTGTCGCTCCCCTGCCCGTGCTGTCCGAATTGCCTTTCTTAAGGATCCCTCGCCGTGGCTGAATTCGAACCGATCCTGCTCGCCAATATCGCCAAGCCGGATAGCCATACCCGCCGGGTCTACGAATCAACGGGCGGATATGCGGCACTGCGGAAGGTTTTGGGTGGCCAAACGCCAAACGACGTCAAGGAGACGGTCAAGGCGAGCGGTCTCCGGGGACGGGGCGGCGCCGGTTTCCCCACGGGTCTTAAATGGACGTTCCTTCCGAAGGACCACCCGGGACCGATTTACTTCTGCCTAAATGCCGATGAGAGCGAACCCGGCACGTTCAACAATCGCTACTTGATGGAACTTGATCCCCATCAGGTCATTGAAGGGTTGATCCTGAGCTGCTTCGCCACCTCCGCTTCCACCGCGTATTTCTACATGCGGTACGAGTACCCGCTGGCATGGAAACGGGTGCAGCAAGCAGTGGATGAGTGCTACGAGGCGGGCTACCTGGGCAAGAACATTCTTGGCTCGGGGTATTCGCTGGACATTTTCCTCCATCGCGGGGCGGCGGCGTATATCTGCGGCGAGGAAACCGGATTGATCGAAAGTATCGAAGGGCGCCGTGCGTGGCCGCGTATCAAGCCTCCATTCCCCGCCGTGGAAGGCCTATTTCGTAAGCCGACCGTGGTGAACAATGTCGAAACGGTCGCCTGCGTACGGCATATCATGGACCGCGGCGCCGATTGGTTTAAATCGATGGGAGTTCCGCCCGATCCGAAGAACCCGCGGGACGCGGGCAGTTACGGACCGAAGCTCTACTGCCTAAGCGGACACGTCAACAAACCGGGTTGCTATGAAGCACCGCTCGGCCTGACCGTCAATCAATTGATCGATCAATATGGCGGTGGCATGCGGGGTGGCAAGAAGCCCAAAGCGGCGATTCCCGGCGGCATCAGCATGGGATTGTTGAAAGCCAGCGAGTTCGATTGCCCGCTTGATTTCAATGGTCCAGGTAAATACGCCTGCCTCGGGTTGGGAACCGCCGCCGTCGTGGTCATGGACGAGACGGTGTCGATGGTCGACTTCCTGCACAATAGCTGCCAATTCTTCGCCCACGAGAGCTGTGGCCAGTGCACGCCGTGCCGCGAGGGCACCGCTTGGTCGCTACGGCTCATGAAGCGGATCCTGGCGGGTAAAGGCCGTTTGAAAGACCTCGATCTGTTGCTCGAGATCGGCGACACGATCGGAATCATGCCAGGAACGACCATTTGCGGACTCGCCGACGGAGCCGCTTGGCCGATTAAGAACGCTATCCGCAAGTTCCGCGGAGATTTTGAAGACCATATCAAGCGCACGAATCCCGAGGGATGGATGCGGACCGATCCGGTCCCGGCGCTCGACCTCGTGGAGATCCATTAATCATGCCCACCGTAATTGTTGACGGCAAAGAAGTCGAGCTCGCCCCGGGCGAGCGGCTGAACGGCATCCAAGCGGCCGCGCGAGCGGGCGTGGAGGTGCCTCACTACTGCTGGCATCCGGGGCTTTCCGTGGTCGCCAGTTGCCGCATGTGCTTGGTGGAAACCGGGAAGAAAGATCCCGCGACCGGCAAGATTCAGATGATGGGCAAACTCGTTCCGGCCTGCCAAACGCCGGCGACCGACGGCACCGTGTTCGTCACCGATAACGACAATGTGAAAAACGCCCGGGCGATGGTCGAAGAGGACCTGCTGCTGCGGCACCCGGTGGATTGCTCGATCTGCGACAAAGCGGGCGAGTGCTCCTTGCAAGACTATCACTTCGAGTACGGTCGCGAGGAACGGCGCGCGGATATCAAGCCTTTCAACAGCCGCCGCCGCTCGCTAGGCGACACGGTGACCCTGTTCGTCGATCGCTGCGTCATGTGTACTCGCTGTGTGCGATTCACACGTGAGATCTCGGGCGATGCCGAACTGATGGTGGCGAACCGTGGAGCCCACGAAGAGATCGACGT
>CAIXSC010000208.1 GCA_903921945.1 uncultured Planctomycetaceae bacterium | reverse complement strand
GGTCGTACTTGTGGTTGTGGCAGCGAGCGCAACCCAGCGTCAGGCCGAGCCACACTTGGCCGGTCGTGGCGACTCGATCCGCCACCGCTTCGATGCGAAACTGTTCCTGGTCCGTACCGCCCTCTTCATTCACGAGTGTGTTGCGGTGAAAGCCGGTCGCCACGACTTGTTCCGTGGTCGCCTGCGGCAGCATGTCGCCCGCAAGCTGTTCGATGGTGAACTGATCGAACGGCAGATCACGGTTGAGCGCCCGGATGACCCATTCGCGGAACGGCCATATTTCGCGGCCGAAATCGCGTGTGTACCCGTTCGAGTCCGCATAGCGGGCTTGGTCGAGCCAATACCGTCCCCAACGCTCGCCGAACGCCGGATGGGCAAGCAGCCGATCCACATGCCGCTCCACGGCGTCTGGCGCCGAGTCGTTTTCCAAGTCGATCACGGCGTCGACCTCGGGCGGCAAACCGAGCAGGTCGAGATGCAAGCGGCGAGCGAGCACCGCGCGATCGGCAGCGGGCGCCATCGTGAATTGTTCCCGCGCGAGCCGCTGTGCGATAAAGGTGTCAATCGGCGTTCGCAGGCCGGCGGGCCCGGTCGACGTGGCCGCGACGGTCGGAACGGGGGGACGAACGGGGCGGCGGAACGACCAATGGTCAACCGCCACGGTCTCGACCCGCTCGTTCGCCGGCGCGGCGGCGCCCGCCTCGATCCAGCGTTCGAGCAAGCTGATTTCCGCGGCCGCGAGCGCCGGTTGGTCCTCGGGCGGCATGCGAGCGACGTCGTCGATGCCGCGCACCGCTTTGATGAGACGGCTGGCGGCCGCTTGCCCGGGAACGATCGCCGGTCCACTGTCTCCGCCTTGTCGGGCGAGCGAAGCGGCGTCGAGCCGCAACCCGGCTTCCTGTTTCGCGGGACCGTGGCAGTTGCCGCAGCGTTTCGCGAGCAGCGGCTTGATGTCGCGGACGTAGTCGGGAGCTGCCGGATTGACCCCGCCAGCCGGCTGGGTCGCTGCGGTCTGCTGCTTGTCTGCTGTCTGCTTGTCTGCTGGAGTGGCGGTTTGTGGAATTTGGGCGTGGGTGCGTGTGGCGAGTGCGGTGACGGTGAGCGTGCTTACGGCGACCAGGCAGGCCGTGAGGAGCGTCGACGCGAAGCGGATAGCGTCACGGGCGTGCGCGGCCTTACAGGCGTGCGCGGCATTAAGGATGGAGCGTCGCGCTGGCGGGAAGGGCGATGGTTGCATGGTGCGCTCGATTGGGTTGGTTGGCGTTGCACCGAGACCGCGTGGGAAAGCGGTTTAGGCTAACTCCGGGGCGGCGGCCGCTTTGAATTCGCCGATTACCGAGCCTTTCACGACCGTGAAGACCAGATTGCCCTCGTCCAGACTTGCGTTGGGCAGCAAGGCGCGATCGGCCTCCTGGAGGATTTTCGCGGATGCGTCTTTGGTGGCGTACTGTTTGTCGAGCACGATCAGGGTGCCTACCACGGAATTGTTCGCGAGGTAGTGCAGGTCGAGCACCGCGTCGTCGCCTTCGCCATCGATATGGATGAGATAGCGTTCCGAGCTTGCCGTGTGAATCGCGCGAGTGAAACGGATGTTCATGGCGGCGTCCTTTACGACGGTTTCTGGCGGGTGCCGTGGGTTTGCGAGTAACGCAGGCCGGTGCCCGGAATGGTGACGCTGGTGTACGGCCGACCCTTCGCATTGATGCCGGTGCGAAAGCCGCCCGCACCCACCGAATACGAGATGCCCGACTTGCCGAGCGTCATGCGGAAGGGACCGAAGTTGAACGATTTGCGGAAAGACCAGCCCATCGCGACGCTCCTGGAACCTCAATCGGGGGAATCGGGCAGCTCAATAGCTTAAGCCGGCAGTTTCCAAATGACGACCGGCGACTTGTTCGTGACGTAGGCCCCGTCCTTGGTGAGCGGCCGGCCATTGCCGTTACTGCCGGCGTTGGTGGCGACGATGGCAAGTCGTTCGCCATCGGGGTGCAGCGCGAGCGACTGGCAATTGACCATTTTCTTCGTCGCGAACAGCGGGTCTTTGTCGCCCGGCTTCTGGACGATCAGTTGGCCGCTGCCGGGCGTGCCGCACGTGGTCGCGACGAGAAAGCCGCGAGGATGGAAGGCGAGGTCGGAAACATAGCAGTCGTTGGTTTGGCCAAAGCTGAGGGTGTGTTTGAGTTCGCCGGTGGCGAAGTCGAACACCAGCGCCGTCGGGACGCCCGTGACGGATCCGCCGTTTTTAGGGATCGTGCCGCCGACCGCGAGCCACTGAAAGCCGGCGTCGGTGGCGAGGCAGCGCACGCCGCCCACATCCTGCAGCCGGTCGTATTTGAACAGCACGCCAGCGTCGAACTTGCGGCCGCGTTTCAATCCATCGAGCTCCCACAGCTCGACTTGGCCTTTGAGGTCGGCGACGATCAGCGTCTTTCCATCGGGCGTGAAACGCAGGCAGGCCGCGTCGCCATCGAGCGAGCCGTTGCGAGGCGCGAAGAGGGGGCCGTCGCCGAGTGCGAAGTCGAGTTGTTTCGCGCCGTCAGCGGCCGACCAGACCCGGATGCGTTTGTCGATTCCGCAAGTCGCGATGCGGGCGCCGTCTGGAGAAACCGCGATGTCGCGAAGCCAGCCATCGTGCGCGGCGGCGACTTGCCACAGCGCCGCGGGCTTGTCGGCGGCCGCGTAGTTCGAACATCGCAGTTGGCCCCACGAGTCGCCCGAGAACAGCCGTTCACCGCTCGACGCGAACGCCAGCGCCGTGACCCAGCCGCCATGGCCGTCGATCGCGGGCTTTTCCGTCCAGTCCTCGGACGCGATATCCCAGCGGCGGACGCGGGCGTCGTAGCTGGCGCCGAGCAGAAACTTGCCGCAGGGAGAGAAGCGGGCGGAGACCAACTGCGGGTCGGCCTCCAACGACTTGAGCTGAGCGAGTTCCATGGCGAGTGCTTTCTAAACGCGGTCGGTATGCGAGCGGTGTAGGCGTGGCGGAGCGAGCGGAGCGTCGAAGCGGACAAAGCCTGCGGAGCGTTTTATCCGCGGAGCGTTTTATCCGCAGGGCGATTTATCCGCGGGGCGTTGCTTAGGCGATGACTTCCTGGATCACTTCGCAATCGTCGTGGGCAAGCGGCAGCGGCTGGCCTTTGTTGTCGTATTCGACCTTCTTCGAATCGATGCCGAGGCAGCGGAACCAAGTGTGGAACAAATGGCCGATGTCGAATTCACGCGACTTGACCCAAGTGCCGACATCGTTGGTTTCGCCAATGACGGCTCCGCGTTTCAAGCCGCAGCCGGCCATGGCCACCGACCACGCTTCGGGCCAGTGGTCGCGGCCGACGTGGCCGTTGATTCGGGGCGTGCGGCCAAATTCGCTCATCGCGATCACCAAGGTATGGTCGAGCATTTCGCGGGCGGCCAAATCTTCGATCAGCGCGGCGAACGGCTGGTCGAAGCGGCAAGCGAGGCTGAGATGGCCGTTGAAGTTGTCGCCATGGGTATCCCAGCCATACGAGTTGACTTTGACGAACGTCACGCCCGCTTCGAGCATCTTGCGGGCTTGAAGCATGTGGCGGCCGAGTTCGTGGGTGCCGTACCGTTCGACATCTTTCGGATCGAACTTGGAAGTGTCGAACAGATCTTGGCGCTTCATCAGCGTGCGAGCCGTGTCGTACACGTAGCTCGACGCGTCGTTCACGGTGGGACGGCGGCGGTTCGCGTACCGGCGGTTGGCGGCGGCCCGGAGCGCGTTGCGTTCGTCATCGTCGGCGTCGCTGAGCATTTCCGGGCGGAGCATGTTTTCGGGCGGTTTGCCGTCGCCGAACGCCAGCGCGCCGAACTTCGGTCCGAGGAAACCGGCGTCTTGATGGATGAATCCGCCACTGCCCGGCTTGATCCAAACGTAGGGCGGCAAATTCGTCGGGCCGGGGCCGAGTAGATTCGCCACGGCCGAGCCAAAATACGGATAGGTCACGCCACGATTCTTCGGATCGCCGCGTTGAATGCGGGCGACACCGGCCGAATGCGAATTGTCTTTCGTGCAAATGCTGCGAACGACCGCCAAATGATGCATCTGCCGAGCGGACTTGGGCAGCAGTTCGCTCACGTGAACTCCGGGAACCGAGGTCGGAATCGCGCGGAACGGACCGCCGAAAAGCGTCCCCGGTTTCGGATCCCAACTCTCCAACTGGCTCATGCCGCCGTCCAGCCAGATGAAGACGACCTGTTTGCGTTTCTGTTCCACTTGGCCGGCGATCGCCGGGTTCAGCCACGGACCGAGCCCAGCCGACCCGTTACCGTTCAGGCTAGAACCGCCCGAGCCAAGCCCGCCCGAGCCGACGACGGCGGCGGCGGTCGCGGCCGTGCCCAGGAAGCGGCGGCGCGACCAAGCGTGTTCCCACGGACGACAGAGATGCGGAGACGTCACAACGGACCTCGTTTCTAGTGGTTGACGCTGAACTCGGTGCTTGTCAGCAGCGCCCAGGCGAGCCGGCCGAGGGCGGCGGAGCGTTTATCGGCATGTTTCGCCAACATCTGCACCGCCTCGAGACGCTCGTCGGCATCCGGCGTTCGCGAGAGGACGGCAAGATACAGCTCGTCGACGGCCCGTTCGGATTCGGGGATGCCGGCGAGCCGTTCGGCCAAATTGCCATTGGCAGGCTGGAACCAGCCAAGCACCACCGGGTCGTTCATCAGGAAGAGGGCCGCTTTGACGCTCGGAGCGAACTCGGTCTCCGGTTCCTTGGGTGGATTGGCAAACGCCTTGGCGAACCGTTCGCGGAGTTTCTCCCAGGCTTCGACCGATTGCCGTTCGCGAGCCGCGACGCCGGCCGCCTCGGCCACGCTGGCGGTCCATTGTTCGGACGACAACGGTTTTTCCAGAGCGGTGCGGTAACTGTCTTCCGGGACGCTGTCAGCCGCGACACCCTCGGGAATCCGGGACGAGCGTTGGTAGGCGCGGGTGCGTGTCAGTTCGCCGAGCAGCCAGCGAACATCGAAATGATGGGCCGTGAATTCAGCGGCCAGCAGATCGAGCAGTTCGGGATGGGAGGGCGGATTTTCAGAGTGATGGAGGTCGAGCGGATGGACGAGGCCGCGTCCCATCGCGAACCACCAGAGGCGATTGACCATGTTCCGGGCGAACGCCCGATTCTCCGCGGTCGGCAGTTGTTCGGCGAGCAGCTTTAGCGTGCTGAACCGCGGCACACCTGGAAAGTTTGTCTTGCGATCGGGCGGAACCTGGAACTGCTCGTCAGGTTTCATTTCCGGCACGTCGAATTCTTTCCCGCCGGGCAGTTTCGGTCCGATGGCGCGGGGTTCCTTGACGAACACCGAGGTGAACTCCACTTTCTTCTTCAGCGGCGCCTCGGCGAGCGCCGGGAACTTGAGATCGCGTCGGATCTGGGCTTGGCCGACGAAAGCGAATAGACCCTGGTAATAGTCCTGCGTGTAGTCTTTCACGAACAGATGGTCATGGCACTGGGCGCACTGGACGTCGACCCCGAGAAACAGCCGGCCGACATCGCGCACCATGCCCGGAACATCGACCGGATTCTGGCCGTAGTTTTCCAATCGCTTGGTGAAGAAGAACGCCGCGCCGCGCACGCTCTCGTCGGCCGGATCGGCGTGGATCATGTCGCGGACCATCTTGTCCCAAGGCTTGTTGGCAGCGACGGAGTCGGCGAGGTATTTTCGCCATTCAGGCGCGTCTCCCTGGCGTTCCATCAACATGACGTGCAGGAAATCCGCCATCCGCGCGGGATGCTCGGGCGAAGCCAGCAGGCGATCGATCGCTTGGGCGCGTTTCTCGGCGGAACGATCCGCTAGGAACTCGCGGACTTCATCCGCACGCGGGATGCGGCCCAGCAAATCGAGCGACGCTCGCCGCAAAAACTCGGCGTCTGTGGTCAGTTCGCTGGCCGGCCCCTGATGGCGGGCCTCGATCAGCGTATCGATACGCTGATGGAGCGGCAGGTCGGCGGCGCGCGCAGTGCCCGTCGCCAAGAGGGAACAACAGCAAGCCGCCACCGCGAGCGTGATGGCCAGCAGGGAGTCGGTCAAGCGGGAACAACGGCGCATGGCGATTTCCCTTGGGCGGGAGATATTCGTTGGGTGGGAACGTGTTAGCATATCCGCCGCTGCGGTCGGGTTTCAAGCTTTCACGGCCGATCAAGCCATGGCCGATCGAGCCACGGCCGACCGCGTCGGCGGAATGGCTTCATCGGTTCGAAAAAACCGATCGCAGCGGAACCGGAAGAAGACGGCGGCAACCAACCATAGCGTGGCACATTGGCGAGTAGGAGAACGAACGTGGCGCGGTTTTTCGGGGCAACGCGGGCGGAACAAGTCATGGGTCGGGCTGCGCTAGTTGGATTGCGGATCCTGCGAGTTGGTGTGCGGGCTGCGCGAACTGGAGCGCGAGTTGGAACACGAGTTGGATCGCGAGTTGGATCGCGAGTCGCGATGTGCGCGGTGATGCTGGGGACCATGCTGGTTGGCGGCGGACCGTTGACCCAGGGGCTGCTCGGCCCGAGTGGTCCGGGGTTTGGTTGGGGATCGGGGCTTGGGAGCTCGGATGGCGCCTGGGGGAGTTCCGGTTTTCAAGGTTCGGTGTGCGCGGCGGAGTTTGACGCGGGCAAGCTGTCGGCGTTGCGAGCGCGGATGCAGGCGTTTGTCGATCAAAAGCAACTGGCCGGGGCGGTGACGGTTGTCGGAAACGAGAAAGGGATCGCCAGCTTCGAAGCGGTCGGGATGGCGAACATTGCTCAGCAGCGGCCGATGGCGCCCGACACGCTGTTTCGCATCGCGTCGATGACGAAACCGATCACGGCGTTGGCCGTGATGATGATGGTGGACGAGGGCAAGGTTTCGGTGGATGCGGCGGTGGATAAGTACCTGCCGGAATTCACGGGACAGTTGCTGGTCGCCTCCAAGGTGGATGGCGTAACAACCTTGAAGCGGCCGGCTCGGCCGATCACCGTGCGCGATCTGCTCACCCATACCGCGGGCCTACCTGGCGGTTTTCCGGCGGGTGTTGGCGACCTGTACGGCCGGCGCCATCTATCGCTTGCCGAAGCGGTGCTGGTCAGTTCGCAACAGCCGCTCGACTTCGAACCCGGCTCCAAGTGGGCGTACTGCAACGCGGGAATTGACGCCTTGGGCCGAATTGTCGAGTCGGTGGCGGGCGAACCGTTCGAGACGTTTGTCGAGCGGCGGATTTTCAAACCGCTGGGAATGACCGACACGTTTTTCTATCCACCGGCCGATCGGCTGCCACGGGTCGCGGCCGTGTATGACGCGAAGGATGGACAGTTGATCGAGCCGGCCAAACTGTTGATCGGTCCGACCGTGGGAGCCCGGCATCCGATTCCCGCCGGCGGTCTCTACTCGACGGGCGGCGACTTGGCGCGGCTGTATCAAGCGATGTTGGCCGGCGGGCGGCTGGGGGACGCGAAGGTCGTGTCGCCCGAATCGTTGGCGGCGATGACGAAGGTGCAAACCGGCGACCTGGCGTGCGGGTTCGTGCCGGGGATGGGCTTCGGCTTCGGCTGGGCGGTGGTGCGTCAACCGCAAGACGTCACGGCGATGCTGTCGCCGGGGACCTACGGCCACGGCGGCGCTTTTGGCACTCAGGGTTGGATCGATCCGCAACGCGGCTTGTTCGTCATTCTGTTGATCCAACGAGTCGGCTTGAAGAACGGCGACGCGTCCGACATGCGGCGGGAACTGCAGCGGATCGCGGTGGAATCGATTCGTCCGTAACGAAAACTTCGCGCCATTACAACATCGTCGCACGACCATCGTTGGGGATCGCTCATGGCAAAACCGTCACGCAAAAGTTCCACGCCGTTTGGCTGGTGGCTGATGGGCGGCGCCGGCTTGGTGGCGCTGGCGGTGGCCGTACTTGTCTGGATGCCGGACGCGGGAAGAT
>CAIXSC010000207.1 GCA_903921945.1 uncultured Planctomycetaceae bacterium | reverse complement strand
GACACACTGCGACACACCGCGACGCATCCGTGATGCCCGGTACCCCGCCGCGACGCCCTGCCCCTCTACGCTCTGCCCTGCTCCGACCTGACCTGCCCTGCTCCGACCTGCCCTGCTCCACCCCGGCCTTCACGGCTCTGACCTGCTCCGCGCGTCTCGGACCTGCCTTTGAGGATCGCTCCCGCAAGTCGCTTTCCCGCGTGCCGCCGTCGCCGGCGACAGGGACAGCGAACGCTTCGAGCTTTATCGCGGTCCGCGTGGTTGGTACATTAGTCGGTATCAAGCAACGCCGATCCTCATTCCCGCCTTGAAGCTCCGCAGGAGTCCCGCCCGATGAAGTTGCTGCTGACGCCTCGCGCGATTGTCCATTGGCTGGCCACGTTCTGTGGCGTGCTCGCCATCGTCGCTGTGGCCCAACCGCTGTGGGCTCAACCGAAGCCGCAGTACGAGTTGGGGGAGATCAAAGTCGCGGCGGCACGGGCCGACGAACCGGTGCTCGCCGAGTTTTCGGTGGACAAGGCGTTGGAACATCTGGAACAGGGAACCACAGCGTGGTCGACCGCCCGCAATTGCATTTCGTGCCACACCAACGGCACCTACATGCAGATCCGGCCGGCATTGACCGCGCATTTTGGCCCGCCCGCCGCGGCCCAACGCGACTTCTACCTTAGCCAGCTGAAGGCGCTGAAGGCGATCGATCGGAAGGAACTGAAGAAAGGCACGCGACCGGCCCAAGTAATTTACTTGGCGGCGGGCTTGGCCGAGTGGGACGCGCACGTCACCAAGAGTCTGTCCGCGGAGACCCGTGACGCGATCGCGTTGATGCTCGATATTCAGCTTGCGTCCGGCACCTGGGGCACGCTCGATTGCTGGCCGCCGTTCGAATCGGACGCGTACCATGAGGCGACGGTAGCAGCGATGGCGATTGGAACCGCTCCCGGATGGCTCGCCGAACTGAAAGACGACAAGCAGAAGGCGGCCGTTCAAAAGCTGAAGGATTATTTGGCGAACACGCCGCCGTTGCACGACTACAGCCGCGTGCTGCTGCTGTGGGCGTCGACGCGGATGCCGGACCTTGTTTCCCAGGAACAGAAGGCGAAGTTGGCGGAAGTCTTGTGGAGCCATCAGCGGCCCGATGGCGGCTGGTCGATCCGCAATTTCGCCGCGCCTGAGGCCTGGGGCGGTGGCAACCGCGCGAAGAAGCTTCGCGATGAGTCCGATTTCTCGAACCCCGCCAGCGATGGCCATCAAACGGGACTCGCGGTGATCGTGCTGCGAGCGACCGGCGTCGACGCGAAGGATCCGCGGTTGCAGCGCGGCGTCGAATGGCTCAAGAAAAACCAACGCGAATCGGGCCGCTGGTGGACGCGATCCCTAAACACCGATTCTTGGCATTACATCACTTACAGCGGAACGGCGTATCCGCTGATGGCGCTGGCCGCTTGCGGCGAGATCCCGGTGAAGCAGTAGAGTGACCGGGCCTTTGCTGACCGGATACGCCGCGACCGGCAACTGGGGGAAGCGAAGAACGCGATGATCGATTTGCGGGGACATTCCGCGTTGGTGACAGGCGCCTCGCAGGGCGTGGGACGAGCGATCGCCGAAGCGTTCGCGCGGGCCGGCGCGCACGTGTTGGTGCACGGCCGCGAGCGGACCGACTCGGTCGAGCACGTGTTGGACAATTGCCGAGCCCACGGTGTGCGGGCCGAGTTCCTGGCGGGGGAACTGGCTGGCGACACGGTCCCGCTGGTGGATGACTTGTTCGCACGCGCCGTGGCCGCGGCTCCCGACTTGGACATCCTGGTCAATAACGCCGGCACCTACATCGACAAACCTTATCTGGAAATGGATTGGGCGACGTACGAGCACACCATGCGCTTGAATGTCGCCGCGCCGTACTTCTTGACGCAGCGGTTCGCGCGTCGCTGGGTGGAACGGAAGATCGCCGGCCGCGTGCTGATGATCGGCTCGATCAACGGCCGTCTCGCCGAGCCTGTCCATACGTGCTACGACGCCTCCAAGGGGGCTGTCGAGATGCTGGTCCGGTCGCTCTGCGTCACGCTCGCACCGCTTGGCATCCGCGTGAACGGAATGGCTCCGGGACTGGTCCGCACGCCGCTCACCGCCATCATCGATCGCGATCCGCGTTTCCAACGCTGGATGGAACTCCACACGCCCAACGGCCAAGTGCCGTCGGCCGATGTGTGTGGCGGCGCCGCGGTCTATCTGTGCAGCGACTTCGCTGGGCATGTTCATGGACAGATGCTGCTGGTCGATGGCGGAATGAGCGCATGGCAACAACCGGACATGCCGGATTCATGGACCTAGTCCCGGTGTGGTCCGATGACCGTGCGCGATGAACGCGTAGGAAACAAACACGAAAGCGGAATACGGGAAGAACGCAGGAGCGATTCAACATGGCCTCTCGACGTGTTCGCCTGATTGGCGTGGCAAGTTTGGCGATTGTCCTCGCCGCCGCCGGGTTCGCCGTTTCATGGCCGGGGTCTGCGGACAAGATCGCTGTAGCGGCGCCGGTCGAATCACCACCCGCGAACATGGATCGTTCGCCGGTCGATGTCGTGCTCGCCGGAGACGAACGCTGGCTTGCCACCGCGAATCAAACATCCCATACGGTTTCGCTCGTGCGGGTCGCCGACGGGGTCGTGCTGGACGAAGTCGCGGTGGGCGAGCGTCCCGCGGCGCTGGCGCGAACTCCCGATAGCCGCCGACTGCTTGTCACCAGCGCGTATGCGGGCGAACTGACCGTGTTGGAAGTCGCGGGCGATCGGCTGCGAGTGGAACGACGCATTGAAATTGGATACGAGCCGACCGGCGTGGCGGTAGCGAACGACGGCCAGCGGGCCTACGTCGCCCGGGCGTCGAACGGACAGGTCGTGGAGGTTGAACTGCAAAGCGGTCGGATTACCCATGAAATCCCGGTCGGTCGATGGCCACGGTACCTCGCGTTGTCGCCGGACGGCACGCGACTGGCGGTTGGGGTCTCGGGCGACCGGGGTGTGGCGGTGGTGGACACGGCCGCGCGGAAGATGCTGTACCAGGAACAGTTCCACGGCATCAATCTCGGCCACATGCAGGTTTCGCGGGACAACAAACAGGTCTACTTTCCGTGGGCCGCCTATCGGCACAACGCGATCACGCCGCAGATGATTCGACTGGGCTGGGTGCTGGGTAGTCGCTTGGCCCGCGTGCGGCTCGACGAGGAAACCCGCCGCGAAGCGATCTCGCTGGACGTGCCCGGCAAAGCGGTGGCTGATCCGTTTGGAGTGGGCCTGACCCCGGATGAAAAATGGCTGCTCACCGCGGCCAGCGGCACTCAAGAGTTGCTCGTATATCGACTGGAAGACTTGCCGCTGAAGCCTTACGCCAATCTCGACCTGGTCGATCCGGCGCTCGCCCGGAATTCGAACCGCTTCTGGCGGATTCCGCTGGGCGGACGGCCAATGGGTATGCGTGTCGGGGCTGACGGCCAATTCGCCTACGTCGCCAATTACCTCGACAACTCGGTCCAAGTCGTCGACATACACGGCAAGGAGATCGCCCGGCGAATCTTCCTTGGAGGTCCGGCCGAAGCGTCCTTGGCGCGCCGGGGCGAGGCGATCTTTTACGACGGCAAGCGGAGTTTGGACCAGTGGTACAGTTGCCACACCTGCCACTATGAGGGCGGTTCGAATGCCGAACGCATGGACACTTTTAACGATGGCACGCCCAACACGTTCAAGACCGTGTTGCCACTGTACAACCTGAATGATACGGCCCCATGGACTTGGCACGGCTGGCAGACCGACTTGCGGGACGCCATGCGGGCGTCGCTTTCCGGCACCATGCTGGGGCCCGAGCCGACCGACGACGATGTCGAGGCGGTGCTGACTTACCTGACCCATTTGAAGTCGCCACCCAATCCGCACCGCGGTCCCAAGAACACCGTGTCCGCGGCCGCTCAACGCGGCGAACAGGTGTTTCGCGGCGAAAAGGCGAATTGCATCCGATGCCACGCCGGCCCGCAGTTCACGGATGGCAAGATCCACGATGTGGGGCTCGGCGCGCCCACCGATCGTTACGACGGCTACAACACCCCCTCGCTTCGCGGCGTGTTCCGCAAAGTCCGGCTGCTCCACGATGGCCGCGCCCATTCGCTGGAAGAGGTCCTCGCCGGCGACCATAATCCCGAAAAGGTGACCGGTAAAGGCGCGTTGACGCCCGCCGAGCAGAGCGACCTGATCGAATACCTGAAAACGCTGTGAAACGGCCCGTCGCGTCGCGCTGGCGATGACAGGCGGCGCTCGCGTGTCATGACGTGCGGTCCGTGATGGGGCGGGTTGTTTGCAGGATGTAGAGAGCGGAGAACGGCGATGCTGCGATTTCTGGACAACGGCTACCGGCTGTGCGATGGGACGACTCGGCGGGAATGGCTCCGCGTGGGGGGGCTGAGCCTGGGCGGATTGTCGTTGGCCAGCCTGCTTGCGCAGCGAGCCAACGCGGCCGATTCAGCGAATGCCGCATCGAATTCCGCTGGACTGTCGAATCGCGCTCCCGGCGATTCGCTTCGCAACGCTCTGGGCAACTCGCTTGGCGGCGCCTTCGGCAAGGCGAAATCGGTGATTGTGTTTGGCCTGACAGGGGGACCGCCGCAGCACGAGACATGGGATCCGAAGCCGAACGCGCCGGCCGAAGTGCGCGGCGAGTTCGGCACGATCGCGTCGCGAACTCCAGGACTGCTCGTGGGCGAACTGATGCCGAAAACGGCCGCCTGGACGCACAAAGTGGCCGTCCTTCGAGCGGTCGTGACGAACGATAACGCGCACTCATCGAGCGGCTACCAGATGCTCACAGGCGTGCCGCATGTGCCGTTGAACCAGGAGAGCGCCGTTCCGAAACCACCCAATAACGCGCCGAGCTTCGGGGCGGTGGTTCGCGCCCTGCGGCCTGCGCCTGGCCAGTTGCCTTCGGCGGTGACACTACCGGAACACATTTGGAACGACGGGAATTTCCCGTGGCCGGGTCAAGACGCCGGATTCCTCGGTCAAAAGCACAACCCCTGGCTCATCCATTGCGATCCGTCCTCGCCCGACTTTTCGGTTCCCGGGCTGGCTTTGGCCGCCGACTTGGCCGGTCCCCGCGTCGTCGGCCGCCGCTCATTGCTGGACGATCTCAATCGCTACCAGGAAGGGTTGAGCCGAGGGCCGGCGGTCGCGAGCTATGGGATTCACGCCACGAAGGCGCTCGATCTGCTGACCGGTGCTCAATCGCGAGCCGCGTTTGAAATCCAGCGGGAGTCGGACGCGATGCGCGATCGCTATGGCCGCAGCCGCTTTGCTCAAAGCGTGTTGCTCGCGCGGCGCTTGGTCGAGGCGGGCGTGTCGCTTGTGCAGATCAATTGGACGCGAATCAAAGACCAGCCGAACCAAGGTGGCTGGGACACGCATGCGAAGCACAACGAGTCGCTGAAGAAACTGCTGATGCCGATGATGGACCAATGTTTTTCAGCGCTGCTCGAAGATCTCGATCAACGCGGGCTGTTAGATTCGACGCTTGTCGTCTGGTGGGGCGAATTCGGACGCACGCCGCGTTTCAATGGCAACGCGGGCCGGGATCATTGGGGACGAGTTTTCTCGTTGGCGATGGCGGGCGGCGGGATTCGCGGCGGAGTGGTCCACGGCGTCTCGGACAAACATGCCGCCGATCCGGTCGACGGCAAAGTCGAGGGCCGCGATATCTTGGCCACCCTGTTTCACTGCCTAGGCTATCACCCGGAAACCGAGGTCCACGATCCGGTCGGCCGCCCCTTGCCAATCAGCCGCGGCCGCGTGATCGAAGCGATTGTCTAAGACGGCCTCCGGGTCGAACGAGTGCCGGATCGACCCTTTTGTGATCGATCCGGCGTATCCAATCGCCGGGGTGATACGGCCGCGGCTTGTTCATCCGGAATGTCTCGAAACACGTTCCGGAGACGAATCCGCGGATCGATCGTCAACGCAGGCCCTTGAGCAAATCGACCATCGCCTGGCCCATCGCTTCGCCGACATCCATATAGACTTCGGCCTTCCCTCCATAGTGGCCATTGCCACTGCCCCCTTGGGCCATTGGATGGGTGTAGATCGTGGCGACATTCCCTTTGAACTCGGGGTATTTGCCCGTGGTCCCGTCGACAGCGAGGTGCGCTTGGAGGACCAGCCCGCCCGGTCCGCTACTTCCTTTCACCGCCTCACCCAAAGTGGCGCAAACGAACTTGGCGTTCGGGGCGTTGAATTCTTTCCGCAGTGCCTTGATGAAAGCCACCAGGTTTTGCTCATAGTGGGCGGCGTGACCGGCGTTGCCCGCATCCCTTTCACCCTGCCAAAAGAAAAATCCCGCGACTTCGTACGCCTTCGCGCCGGGGTAATGCTTGTCCAAATCGGCCAGCGCCCGCTTGGCGTCGCCGATATCAAAATCCCACTGCTTGCCGGCATACCAATCGATCGGCTTGCCGTTCTTGTCTACCCAAGGCGCGGGGTCGGTCTTGAGCCCCTTGGCCGGGTCCATCTCCCAAAACTCGGGTTTGTCTTTGAATCCCGCGTAAACCAGTTTCTTCTCCACACCCGCGTTATCTTTGGTCACGAACTCGCGACGCTCGCTGCCCGGCGGCAGAAGATCCCAACCCAAAGCTCGATTGCCGATGCAGCACTTGAGAATCATCACCGGCGCATCGATGGCGTTTCCGAGCGGATGGCCAAGCCCGAATTCAGGACCAAGCGTCCCGCCACTGACGGTCATCCAATCGTTGTTCAGCGGGCCTCGTCCCGACATGTAGCGGACGAACCGGACATCTTGCCGCGTTGTCCACGCACCCGAGTCGTCGACCAAATACGGATACTTTTTCTTCTGCTGGACCGCGTGCTCCAGCGAAATCTCGCCGCCCTTGACCTTCCCCAAGCCAACCATGTTGGATTGGCCGAGCAAAATGAACACCTGGACCGGCTTGGCCATGTCCGCCGGCTTGCCATCGTGTCGCGGAATGGGCTTGGTGCTATCCTGTCCCGCCACTGGCTGCGCCATCCAAGTGAACGCCACGACAGCCAGCGCGGCGAATCGACTGACAAACATCTTCATACGACCTCTTCGGATCTCTTGGGACCTCTTGCGACCTCTTAATCTTGAATGCGACCGCGACCGCGACGAGCGGCGCGGGCCGATATCCGGAACCATGTCACCGGCATCCCGTGACGTTACCGCGAAGCCGGTAACTGGACGGCATGCCAGCGAGACCACGGGATGCCGGCAAAACAACGGGCGGATTATAGGTGCCGTGAAGCAAGCTGTGGGGGAGCAAGCTGGCGGGCGATTGCCAATGCATCCAACCTGTTGTGGAACCGTTCCGAGCGGTGACACGCGCTGGCTGGCCGTTAGAATGGGGCTGCGTTAGCGAGCCAAGCTCGTCGCCCCGGAGCCGAGGCTTCACCTGGATACTTGTGGCATTTCTTTCCTCGATGAGACTTCGGTCATGCCGTCGCAGATCCGCAACCGGTCGGCGTTCACGTTGGTCGAGCTGCTGGTGGTCATCGCCATCATCGGCATTTTGGTCGCGTTGCTGCTGCCGGCCGTGCAATCCGCCCGCGACGCGGCTCGACGCGTTCAATCGCAGAACAACTTGAAGCAAATGGCGCTCGCCGCGCTTCATTTCGAAAACACGTATCGCCACTTCCCCAACAGTGGAGGCTACGACTACACGCCGGGCAGCCCGGGCAATTCGGCTCCGTATCAGACACGGTCCAACGGGGTCCTGGTGGCGACGCCCAATGTGCATACGGTGATTCCCGGGTACGGGGCTTTTCGCCCCCGCTGGGGAACTCCGGCCAACGAGCCGCGGTTTCAACTAGGCTCGACGTTTTATTCGATCCTGCCGTTCATGGAACAAGGCGCGCTCTACGAAGACCCGCTCGCCTGCTATAAGACGCCCGTCTCGGCGTACTATATGCCATCGCGGCGTCGCGGCACTTACGCCACACCGACCGTCGACCCTGTCTATCCCGGCTGGACCTATTCGGATGGCGGAGCTGGCCCCAGCGCTCGCACCGACTACGCAGCCAACGAGCTCGTCTTTTGGACGACCTATGCGGGCTGGGGAAAAGTCTCGGGCCCTCAAGACCTGACCGATGGAACGAGCAACACGATCGCGCTGGGCGAGAAGGCGATGGCCCAACGAGCGTATATGGCCGGCGTGATGTACTGGGACGAACCGTGGGTGCTGGGGGGAAACGGCGGTGTCGGTCGCTGCGGCTACGAGCTGTATAGCGACCGGCAACTGAACCAGTTCCCCGACCGAGTTTCCGGGCCTGGCTGGAGCGACTCGCAGTACGCCTGTGGCGGCGGCAACTGGGGCACGCCGAGCGCCGGTGGACCGCAGTTCGCCATGGCGGACGGCAGCGTGCGAATGGTTTCGTTTACAGCCGACAAGCAGGTGGTGTTTCATCTTATCCGGCCTGCGGACGGCAATCCGATCGGCAGCTATTAGTGGCGTCGGTCCAATCCAGGAGTCCGCCATGTCTCTCTCCCATCACGCTGCTCGACGCTGTTCATGGATTTCGGTAGCCATGGCGATGGTAGCGACCTGGAGCGGACTGGGCCTTCTTGGCTGCAACGCGAACCGTCCGACACTGGTGGTGGTAACGGGCAAGGTGGTCATGAACGGCCAACCACTGACGGCGGGCGCGATTTACTTTACGCCGGACGCCGCGAACAGTTACCAGGAAGACCAGCCGAGCAGCCTGTTAGAACTGGACGGCAGTTTCACCATGAAGACATTCCCGTTTGGCGATGGAGTCCCACCGGGCCGCTACAAGGTGACGCTCGGGCCGGCGCTTGCCACGCGGATCTCCCGCCCAAACTTGGCCGACCCCAAGAAAACGCCATGGGAACTGGATGTGCCAGCCGACGGGCTTCGCGATCACGTCTTCGAGGTCCAGTAGACATCGACTCCCGCAGGGCCATGCCTTGATCGCCCCTCAGAGCATTGACCGCAGAACTCAGTTAGCCCAACCACGAAGGACACGAAGCGCCCACGGTGGAAAGCGACCGATTGGGACGAGGATGTTGAGAGGGGTGTGGGTGTCAATGCGAGATGCGGATGTACAAGAGAAACATAACTGACGCGGTTTTGATTCACAGGAGACTCGAGGAGTCGCCGGGTAGGAAAAGGGAACGAGGGTCAGTTAGTCAGTGACAGGTCTTTGAGGCCTTCAGTGGTCGGCGGCGAGGCCGGGAACCGAGTCGCCCCAATCCGGCGGCTTGCATCGTTTCGCCAAATGCCCACCGCCCACTTTTCCTCTCCCAACGCCCATACTTCTAACGCTCGGCTTTTGCTGGAAACCTAGCCCGCGTCGACGGGGGGACGCGATTGCAATTCTCTTAAAGCGGATTGAGCGCGCGCGCGAACGAATTCTTCGGTGTCGCTTTCGATCGTGGCCTCCAACGCTTCCCTGGCGGACAGTCCCCCGACTTTGGCAAGCACGTCGATCGCCGACACGCGAATCCACATGTCATCGCTTTCCAGCAACTTCAAACCGGCAATTTCGGCCTGATCTCCCATCTCCTTTAACGCCTTCACCGCCGCAACTCGATCCGCCGGGGTTGTCATCCGAGCAGCGATCAGGTCAATCGACTGGGTATCCTTGAGTTCCCCGAGGCTTCGGATCACGGCCAAACGCGTGGCCTTGTCCGCATCGTCGATGAACCTACGGAGCATTTTCGCGGCTTCCGGAGTCGCCCATACCGCCAAAGCTTGCACGGCCAAGGCGCGCCTCGCGGGATCGGAGTTCCGCACGTGATCGGCCAACAGGGGCGCGACTCGCTTGCGTTCCTCATTCGCTGCGGCGTTCGCCAACCGCCGCAAAGCGGCGACTATTGTCGCCACGTCGTCCGATTGGAGCGACTCCAGGATCGCATCGACGTCGGCAGCCGTCAGCTTTTCCGGTTCGGGAGGGGCCGGACGAGGAGGCTTCGGAGGCGCGGCGGGAACTGGAGGTTTCGCGGCGGGCAGATTAACGGCCGGCGGATTGCCGAAGTTCGGGAATTGGAATCCACCGATCGGCGGCATCCCTTGCCGCTGGTTCATATCCCGCTGCCGTTCTTGCTCGCGACGCCGCTCATCCTCCCGCTTGTCCAGTTCCAACTCGCGTCGACGTTGATCCGCTTGCATCCGCTCTCGCGCTTCGCGCTGCGCCGCTTCGCGAGCCCGCTCCTGAGATTCCCGCCGAGCCGCTTCACGACGCTCAGCTTCGCGTTCCTGCCGCTGCCGCTCCTCCTGCCGACGGCGTTCTTCCTGTCGACGCTGCTCTTCCTGCCGTTCGCGTTCCTTTTCCCGGGCTCGCTCCAGCTCGCGTTCCCGCGCTCGTTCCTGGGCGAGCTGCCGCTGGCGTTCCATCTGTTCACGAGCGCGATCATTGGCGGTGCCGCCTCGCTGCCCATAAGCCGTGGACGAAGGCTGGGCATAAAACAACGTCGCTACGCTTAACAAAGTCGCACACAAAGTCCGCTCGTAACTCCGCATGTCAAATGCCTCCTCCACCATCCCCGCTGCGGTAGAACTCTCGCCAGAGCCATGGTATTGGATCGGCAATCCAGAAAGCAAGTGGCAAATAATTGGGCGATTTATGGCCACGCCGTGGCCGACTCGCGGGTGGCGGCAACACGAGCATCTTCGTCTCGAGCAACACCATGTGGACAGCCGCCCCTCGTCCACGACCAACCCGTTGGGGCATTTGAGTTCCGGGCCTTCCGCGAACACCGCGCCTCTTCCCTGACGCACCCGGTGAACCGTGTCCTTTCGGCAAGCCTGTAATGCTCTCGCTGCCGGCCGGAATTCGGGCTGCTGGAGTCATTGGGCAGGGAGCGGGGCGTAGAGAAGCCGGGGTTTCGGCGATTGGTCGACGGCGTGGAAGAAGCTGCCGCCCGAGCGAGAACGACTGCGGAGGGGCACCGCGGCGACGCCGTGAGCGAGGCTACATTGAGGGGCCAACGATTGGTGCTCAATCTCTCGCCGGACAGTGGCAAATGGGCTCGGCGACCCACGAAGCGCACCGACGTGGTGAATAATCGAGCCATTGTGACGTTGGCTTGTTTCCTAGCTCCGGTCGATGAACACATGCCATACGCGTAGACCGTATATGAAATGGCCGTCGCGCATAAACCTTTGGCTGTACGCAAATGGACCAGCCATTAGACGCGCAGCGGCATCAGCCATTGGATTGGTCCCTCTGGGTTTCCTGTGGGTCTCCATCGCAGCAGTCGCGGGGTGCGGCTGTCGCCGCGCCGGCTTGCGCCGTGGCTCGGAAGTTGGGCGAGGCACGAATCTTCGGCGAGACCCACACGAATCCCGGATGGACCGAATAGATCGCGCGGGCCGAAATGGAGGGCGCGAAACGAAGGTTGCGCTTTGGATGCCGCCGCGCTACTTTGCCGCGGCGAGCGGACGCCAGTCAGCGGGCGCGTTCACGCCCCGCGGGTCGCCGGCTGATAGCAGCACGTGCAGTTCGTGCGCGGCGAGTGCCCGGCAGATCCGGACCAAGCCATTGATGCCTTTGCGGAAGTCGATCGGCTCGACGCAAACCAGCAGGCGCAAGTGGGGAGTCAGTTGAAGCATCAACGCGACTCCCAGCAGGCGCGGCTGAGGGCTTACAGGTCCGGCAGTTGCGATGAACGAACTTGAATCCGCAGCTTCGCGCCGCCCGGTTTCTCGAATTCGACCACGCATTCGATCGGAGCGCCCCAGGTCGCCGCTGGCAACTCGACGAACTTGGGCGACAGCCGTACCGGCGAGCCATTCACCGCCGGCACGTTCTTGGAGTCATCCGGAGATTG
>CAIXSC010000206.1 GCA_903921945.1 uncultured Planctomycetaceae bacterium | reverse complement strand
GATTTTGGCACACCGGGATGGCGTGTGAATCGGCCGTACGCGTCATTCGACGAGTTCCCCGGCGGCGAGTGCCAAGCGGGGCATGCTGCCGGGAGCCAAGGTCCATAACATCGTGGCGGACTCGACGGTGCCCTTCGCTTGGGCGCGATACGCGGGGTTTTTTCGCGCGGCGGCGAGGTACACCAGGTTGCAGGCGGCCACCGAGTTGCCTGACGGCTCGGCGCCATCCGTGATTTCCTTGGCTCGGGCCAGCAGCGATTCGTGATCGTTCGCCGTGAAGAAAAATCCGCCATGTTTCGTATCCGCGAACAGTCGGTTTTGCTCGGTCTGCAACTTGTCGGACTCGTCGAGCCAGCGGTTGTCGCCCGTGGCGCGGTGCAGCGCCAGCAGTCCATCGATCAAGAACGCGTAATCATCGAGGTACGCGGCGAGCCGGGCTTGGCCTTGAGTCGCCGTGCGGGCGAGGCGGCCATCGGGGAGACGCAAGTTTCGCAGCGTGAAGTCGGCCGTTCGGGCGGCCAGCTCGGTGTATTCAGGAGCCTTCAACAACCGGCCAGCGTCGGCAAGCCCGCGGATCATCAGTCCGTTCCAGCTCGTGAGGATCTTCGTGTCGGTCAGGGGCCGTGCCCGCCGGTTGCGTTCGGCGAGCAGCTTTTCGCGGATTGGCCGCAAGCGATCGTCGAGCTGTTCGAACGTTTCGCCGCGCGACTCCGCCACGCGTGCCAGGGACTCGGCGAGTTGCGGCACATGAAACGTTTCCTCGAAATTGGGCGGGGCGTTGAGGCCGTAGACATCCCGGAACAGTTGCCATTGGGCGGGCTCGAGCCGCTTTTCGATGTCGGCGGCCTCCCACCGGTAGAAGCGGCCTTCCTCGCCCTCCGATTCGGCATCCAGCGCGGCATAGAATCCACCGGCCGGGTCGGCCATTTCCCGCCGCGAGAAGGCGATGATCTCCTCGGCGACACGGCGGAAGTCAGCGCGGCCCGTTAACGCGTACGCCTCGGCGTAGACGCTTAAGAGTTGAGCATTGTCGTAGAGCATCTTTTCGAAGTGCGGAATCCGCCAGAATCGATCGACGCTGTAGCGGTGGAAGCCGCCTCCCAAGTGATCGCGGATTCCACCCCGCGCCATTTGATCCAGCGTATGGATCAACTGCCGTTCGGCGGGCGTGCCGGCCAGTTTCAACGATCGGGCTCGCCGCGCGTTTTCCAAGAGAAACAAGAGCTTGGAAGGCTCGGGGAACTTTGGGCGATCCGGCGCTTCTTCCGCGAATCCGAACCCGCCATGCCGTTCGTCATATTGAGCCGTCAAAGCCGATTGGACTTCCGCCAGCAACTCGGGTGCGATCGCCACCGGCTTGAGCGCCGCTCGCGGCTGTTCCAACTCGGCCTTCACGTACCGCGTCAGCGTCTTGCCATCTTCGCGCAGCTTCTCGGCATTTTTTTCCCAGATATCGGCCACGCGTTGCACGAGCGTTAGGAAGCCCATCCGCGCGCCGCGATCGCCGTCCCGCGCGGGAAAATACGTGCCGCCAAAAAAGGGTTCGGCTTCGGGCGTTAAAAACATCGAGAGCGGCCAGCCACCACCGCGGCCATTGCCAGTCAGTCGATTGAAAACATGCAGCGAAGCCATGTAGACGGCGTCGACATCCGGCCGCTCTTCGCGATCCACCTTCACGCACACGAAGTGCTTGTTCAACAGCGCCGCGATCTCCTCGTCCAGGAACGACTCGCGTTCCATCACGTGGCACCAATGGCAACTCGAATAGCCGATCGAGAGAAAAATCAGCTTGTTTTCCTTCTTCGCGCGCGTGAGCGCCTCTTCGCCCCACGGATACCAGTCGACCGGATTGTGAGCGTGCAACAGCAGATAAGGGCTCGTCTCCTTCGCCAGCCGATTGCGATGCTTCGGCGCGGCGGCCGGCTTCGCCGCCACAGGCTTCGGTACCACGGGTTTCGCGGTGGCCGGGTCTTGGGGGCTCTGTTTCTGAGCGGGTGGTTCGGTTGCTTGGGACGGGGTGTACAGGTCGGTCCAAGTGAACCAACCGGCGAGTATGCAGAGCACGGTCCAGTAACGCTGCGACATCGTTCCAACTCCCTTTGGCAAAGTCGCGGCGCGGGCGACTGGTGTGGCGATCAACCGGCTATTTGCGTAGCGACTTGAGGAACTCGGTCAGGTCTTCGTCGGCGTCCATGGTGTTCGCGTGCGAGGCGTTCGCCGGGCTGGCAGCCTGCGGAGCGGGCGGGCCCGAATCGCGCGGGCTCGAATCACGTGGGCCCACATCGCGCGGGCTCGCATCGACCTTGGCGGGTTTGGACGACGCGGTAGCCGGCTTCCCGGCAGCGTCGGACGCGGATGCGGGAACTCCGGTCTTCGACCCACTAGCTGGGGACCCGCTAGCTGGTGACGCGCCGGCGGGTGGCGGTCCGGCGGCTGGCGTCGTAGTTGGCGGCAATCCGGCGATCGGCGACCCCGACACAGCAACCCCCGTCATCGGTAAACCCGCAACAGGGACTCCGGCCATGGGCACTCCAGCAACGGGGACTCCGGCCATGGGCACGCCCGCGACTGGCACGCCCGCCATGGGCACGCCCGCGATGGGCACTCCGGCCATGGGAACTCCCGCGACGGGCACGCCAGCCATCGGTACTCCGGCGACGGGCACTCCGGCCATCGGCATGCCAGCTACCGGGATACCGGCTACCGGAATACCCGAGCCTGGGACACCCGCCCGTTGGATCGTCGCAAGGGCCGCACCGGGAATCGCCATCGGCACCGTCTGTGGCGATACCGTCGGTGGCGATACCGTCGGTGGCGATACCGAAGGCGGTGTTACCGTGGGTGGCAACACCGAAGGCGGCAACGTGGGAATACCAGGGGGCAGACCGGTTGGCGTCGCGGCACGGGGCGGCAAAGCGGGCAGGGCAGTTGGGGGCAGGGCAGTGGAGGGCAGAGCAGTTGGGGGCAGGGCCGTCGGCGGCAGGGCCGAGGGCGGCAAGAGATCGAGGTCGTGGGAAGCTGGCCGAGCGTCACCAGGCTCGGTTTCGAGCGATTCGGCGGCGAGCTGATCATCGGCAAGCGGCGCGGGTGAGTGGGTTGATTTCGCCGAGCCGATGGCTGAGCGGCTTGCCAATTTCTTGCCGGAGGCGGAGGCCGCCGATGGCGGGACGCTTGCAGTGGGTTGCTGCTTTCCAATGCTGGAGGCGCCGCCCTTGGATGGCGGGGCGAGCCACGCGTTCGCCTCGTCGCTGGCGATTTCCACGCGGAACGTCACGGTGCCGACGTTCAGCAACTGGCCGTCCGCGAGTTCGCATTCGGTGATCTTGTGGCCGTCGACAAGCGTGCCGTTCAGCGACCCGAGATCGCGAACTCGCAGCTTGCCGTCCGCTTCGAACACTTCACAATGCTGCCGGCTGACCAGCGCGTGAGGCAACTGCACCGAACAGGCACGTCCCCGGCCGAGGATCGCGGGCAATCGCAACTTGAATTCCTGGGCACGAGTCGTGCCCGCGACCACGATGAGTTTCGCTTTCATGGCCCTATGATAAAACCATCGCCAGCTTGTGGCAACGATTCTCGGTTCACGGTGGGCACAACATGAAACGTGTCGATGCGGGGGATTTCAGCTTGGCGGTTCTGGACCAAGGCAGCGGCCCGACGTTGCTTTTTCTCCACGGTTTTCCGCTCGATGGGTCGATGTGGAACGCGCAGCGCGAGGCGTTTTCCGATCGCTACCGTGTCGTCGTGCCCGACTTGCGCGGTTTTGGCGCGAGCGACGCGACGGACGGCTTAGCGACTATGGAACAACTAGCCGACGATGTCGCCCGCCTGCTCGACGCGCTCAGGATCGCGACGCCCATCGTCTTGGCGGGCCTCTCCATGGGAGGATACGTCGCTTGGCAGTTCTGGCGGCGGCATCCCGAGCGTCTGCGAGCGTTGCTGTTGTGCAACACGCGGGCGCTGGCGGACGCTCCGGAGATTGCTCGCGGCCGGCTGCAAACGGCCGAAGCCGTGCTGGCGCAAGGCCCGCAAATCATGGCGGAACCGATGCTGCGGCGGCTGTTCGCCCCGGAAACATGGCAGGCGATGCCCGAACGCGTGGAAGCGATGCGCCGCATCATTCATCAAGCGTCGCCCCGCGGAGTCGCCGCCGCGCTCCGCGGCATGGCGGAACGACCGGATGTCACCGCCTGGCTGCCCGAGATTTCCGTTCCCACGCTTTTGGTTGGCGGCGAACACGACGGTATTTCTCCGCCCGCCGAGATGCGGGAGATCGCCGCTCGGATGCCCCACGCCGAATACCGCGAAGTCCCGGCCGCCGGCCACATGGCCCCTTACGAACGCCCGGAAGCCTTCAACGCGATCGTCGCCCCATGGCTCGAACAGTTGCCGCCGGGCAACACGACGGACCTCTAGCCCGTCGAAGCCTTTCGATTATCGGCCTCCCATCGGCTCCATCCGGGATTCGTGTGGGTCCCGCCGAAGCTTCGTGCCTCGCCGAACTTCCGAGCCACGGCACAAGCCGGCGCGGCGTGCGCCGCGGGATTTTCGGAGGCATGGCGCAGGTGTCCAACCGTCTTTTCAATAAGCAGCCGCTGGCGAAGTAACTCCGCCTGCGGCGACAGCCGCACCCTGCGACTCCTGCGATGGCGACCCGCAGGAAACCCAGAAGGACCTCCGATCGACGGACTTCCCGTCCGTCGAAACTTCGGCGAGTGCGATTCCCGCCAAGTCACAACCGGCGGCGTTGCGGCGATTACCTTGCTGGATCGAGATGGACCGTGAAGCGGCTCGCGACTCCGGCTCGCCCCGCTTGGTTGACTGGTTCCACCACCAAGCGATTGATGCCCGGACGGAGCTTCCACGAAAACTCCGTCTCCGCCACGCGCGGCGGCTCGTCGTTCTCGCGGGCTCGCAAGGTGCCGCAACCTGGAATCACCCCTTCCACGGCGACTCGCAACTCGCCCGGCGAACTCGTCGCCTGCAAGCGGGCGGCGGCCGCGCACGCGGTCCACTCCCAATTCGCCAACTGGCCGACTCGCTGGCCGTACAACAGTGATGCCGGGTAGGTGTCATCGCTCCAAGCGACATGGCCGGTCCAAAACCAGCCGCGCATCCCTTGGTTCAGCGGCCGTGGCGCTGGGCGAGCCAGCCAGTCGCTACGCGGAATCAGCCGCAACTCCGCGAATGCCGGCCAGCCTTCCAGGCCGTTCCACATCCACTTTGTCTCTGCGACCCGCACCAGGCGAACCGCGCCGAGCGGTTTTCCATCCCGGTTTCCTTCCGGTTCTCCATCCGGTTTTGCATCGCCGTTTCCATCCGGGTTTCCATTGCGTTTTGCGTCGCGTTTTGCGTCGCGTTTTCCATCCGGGCTTCCATCGCCGTTTCCATTGCGGGCCGCCAACTGCCGCTCCCGCAGTTCGAGCAGCGAAAGCGGCGTGCCACGTTCGTCCACGAAATACCACGCCGCCTGCCCGTCGATGTAAATCCACTTGCCGAACTCGTTCGACCAGATCTCGACGACCTCGTGACCGCTGCGAATCTGCAGGCCATGGTCCCCCGCGCCGATCGACACGGCCCGCCCCAGCACCCCAAAGCTCTCGCAGGCCTGCAAAAACACGATGTTGAACTGCTGGCAAAAACCGCCGACCGGCTTGCCGTCCGTATGGGGCTTGAGAATCTCAATCGCGTTCCATGCCGGGTAGATTTGGCCCAAATGGCCGTCCGACCAGCGTTGCGACGACCACGCCGCAAGACGCCGAACCATGGCCCACTCCGGTTTGCCAGCGTTGACCGCCGCATCCACGCCGGCCGCACCGCCAACCGGCTCAAAATCGCCCTTGCGAACCAACTCGTCGAGCCGCTCGGCGCGCCGAAGGTCGGCGAGCGGCGCTGAGTCGATCGGTTCGTAGGTAAACGGAATCGCCGACCGGCGCACCACCGGCACGTGACGTTCTCCAAATCGCAATCGACGCGTCCAATCCGGTAGTCCGGCCGCTCGATCGCCCCGTTCAATCGCCAGCGGATTTGGCGAACCCGCCGCGGCTTGACTTTCCGCGGGCGACTCGGACGGGACCGCCACCTTGGCGTTGACTTCGATCGCCGCTTGAGAAGCCGCTCGATCAGTTAACTGGACGCGGGTGGTCCGTGGAACCGCCGACGCGTCGGGCGAAAAGTCGTCGAGTTGCCATTCCAGGCTGGTAACGCGGGGCGATTGTCGCGGATCGGTCGTCGCAAGCTCGATTCGCGCTTGGGCATAGCGGCCGTGCGGCACGACGAACTTCGCGGAGCCGCCAGCGGGGTCCACGGTTTGCCAGTCGCTCCAACCTTCCCAGGATGTATCGGGGACGCTCGCCGACCAACGTTTACCGCCGGCGGCACGAATGCTCGACAATTCCGGGTCGCGTTCGCTGCGAGTGCCCAACCCGTCGAACGGCAAACGCGGACCGGTTCGCACTGCGACTTGCACCTGGCCAAGACGACCATGCTCACGGGCGACCGTTACGCGAAAGGGCGGTCGCGGATCGCCAGCCTGGCTCAATGGGGCATCGCGGAGGTTCGCAAGGTCGACGACAGGCGACCACCAAACGCCGCCCGGCCGATATTGGTCCAATTGCAACCGCACGTAGTACTCGCCGTCCAAGTCGCCTTTGGGCCCCAGTCCGTGATCGGTCCATGACTTCCCGTCATCCAGACTTTTACGGCTGCGATTCGGATGATGGCGACGCGTCTCGGAACCGGCCGCATAGTCTTGATCGAGCGCGATCCAGAGCTTTCCCGAGCCCCGCAGCTCGAAACGATTCACACCAGCTACCAGCTTGTCGACCGGCACCGAGTATCGACGCCAGTAGTTGCCAGCCTTGCCGAGCGGTTCGAGCCGCGTGGCGACGCCATTCACCGCCACCGCGAACTCCGCACTCGAGCCGACCAGCAATGTGGCGGATTCCGCGCGTGGGTCGGCGACTACCAATTGTTTTTCGACCGCGATGCTATCGGTCAACGTTTCTTCATTGGGCGAGTACGAATAGCCGGCTGCCGGTCCGTCGTCCTCGATCAGCACACCGCGCTCCAGTTCCAAATACTGGCTGTCGCGCGACAGTCGCGCATCGCGGACTGTTCCTCGGTCGAATAGCTCGCGGGCGGTCCAACGCAGTGTCTCGCCTATCGCCGGCGTGGATGGCGGTTCCGCGTGAAGGTTTTCCAGACACGCTAGCGATGCCAGGCATGCGAGCGATGCCAGAAATGCCCGGGATGCCGCAGATGCCGCAGATGCCGCAGATGCCAGACTGGCCAGCATCAAATCGCCAACGACCACGAAACGCGCCAATGTCGGGATGAAAGCCGAGCGAAGCGAAGGTGCGGTCGCCATGCGCGAAATCTCCACAGAGGTTGCGATCATGGATGAGCGACGATGCGTTGATCCGCGCGCACGTCGCGAAGCTCGCGGACGGCGCCGCCATGGGGCGCGACAATCCGCACGTCAACGGCGGTGTGCTTGCCGAGGCCAAAATGGGCCACTGCCGGTTGAGCCGACGCGTAGCCGAAACCAACGCTTATTTCGCGGCAGCCGAGCAGCGCGGCCGAATCGCCAAGACGCCCAGGCAGATAGACCTCGATACGCGTGCCGATTCGCTGCCGGTTGACGCGACGCTCCGCGGTTTGCAATGGCTCCGCGACCGCCGGCGATGGACGCGAACCCGCCGCCGCCGCCGCTGTTGCCGCCGGTGTCGCCGCAGGTGCACGTGCCGCCGGAATGGCGGCCGTGCCGGAAACTTGAAGCCAATGGCCGGCCATCGACTCGTTGCGGAGCAACAGCGAGCGGCGTTCCGGCCACCAGCTCGGAAGGAACATGTCCAAGCGGCCGTCGTGATCGAAGTCGGCGGTGGGCCCCGGTGCCATGTAAATCACCTTGCCGTCGGCGATCATTTTCTTGAAGAACGCTCCCGACTGCTTGATTTGCTGGTCTTCGGCGGTGGGGAAGTCATTGGCTTCGGGGCCGGCCAGCGCAAAACGGGGAATCCCGTCTTTCATGACCACTTCCCCTGCGAGGTTGCGGAACACGAACGGATGAACGGAGCCGCCCGCGAACTTGACAATGCTTACCGAAAGGTCCGGCCATCCATCGTTGTCGAAGTCCTGGATCTCCACATGAGGACCTTTGAGCGGCAGTGGATCGAGCCCAGCCGCCGCCGTGACGTCCTCGAAGCGAGGCACGCCACCCCGCGGGCCACGATTGAGATACAAACGATTCGCCACCGGTTTGACCCACGGTGTTTTGAAATGTTGGCCAAGCACGATGTCCGGCAGGCCGTCGCGGTTGACGTCGCCGATCGCGACACCGCACACCATGTTGTCGCCGACCGCGTCCGCCCAATGAAAAGTTTCCCTCGCTCCATCCGGCTCGCGCAACCGTCCGCGGCCGTCGTTGATCCATAGGCGATTGCCTCCCAGATGGGCTGCGAGGAACAGATCGGGCCAGCCATCGCCATTCAGATCGCCAGCGGCGACGCCCAGCCCCGGTGTTTGCTCGGGAAGGCCCGCTTCGCGCGACGCGTCCACGAACTTCAGTCCCCCGAGATTGCGAAACAGACGCGAGGCTTTGGTGGGCGAGCCGTTGTAGCCGGGCAGAGGATCTTCGCCGACCACGAGATCCAGCCAGCCATCGCCATCGAAGTCGGCCGTTGCCGCGCTGCGGCCACCGAACTCGGGCGGACAGGCGCCATTGTTTTCCGAAATGTCGCGGAACTGGCCGCCACCCGTGTTCTCCAACAGTCGACAGCCAACCAAGCCGGATTTGGGCCGGGGCATGCTCGAAACGTACAGGTCCAAATCTCCATCGTTGTCCCAGTCGGCGAACAACGCGCCGCTGGACCGGGTCGGCAGTTCGACGGCCGGCTGTGGATCAGGCTGGAAGCGGTCGCGGCCGCCCCGCAGGAGCACGTTGCGTTTCCCGTTCGGTTCGAAAAACGTGCCGACGTACAGATCGATCGCTCCGTCTCCGTCGATGTCGCCCCAGCCGGCGGCGTGCCCTTGGATGCCCTCCAGCGCGGGAAACAACCCGCGTTCCTCGGCCACATCGCGAAACCGGAAGGCGTCCCGAACAGGAGCCGGACGCTCGGGTGGCGATTCCGCCAACACCGCGCCCGCGTTGAACCAACCGAGCAAACCGCCTAATAAGGCGGCCCCGAATTCCCGCGCAGCGACCGAGAACCGACGCGGCGACCCGACGCACGTTCGAAACGGCAAGGTATTCATGTTGCGTCTCCCGCAAAAAGTCCGACTGTTGTACCGCAAGCCGGCTTGACCTTCGACAGCCGGATGTGAAAACCGGCCTGGACGCCGCAGCCACTCTCCTGCTAGGGACAGGCTGCCCGTATGTGCCCGCACCATGTCGATTTCCAGGAACGGCCCGCGCACGGCCGGCAGTCATGATGAAGGAATTCGCTGGCCTGTCAACGAACCGATCGCCGGCGCCACTTTGGCGTGTCGCGGCGATGTTCGCGATAGTGACCGCGATCCTCTACGGTAACTCGCTCCATACGCCTTTCCTGCTGGACGACCAGTATCTACAAGCCCGTGAACCGGCGATGCGGTCGCCCGCCGCCGCACTCGCCAGCCCCTGGCCCCGACGCCTCGGCTTGTTGAGCTTCGCGTTGAATTACCACTGGCACGGCTTATGGATGCCTGGCTACCACGGGGTGAACCTCGCCATCCATTGGCTCGCCGCGACCACGTTGTTCGCACTGCTCCGCGGCACCTTGATGCGCCTCGATCGATCGGGCTCGACCGCTCTCCGCGAGCGTGCCGACTTATGGGCCGGTCTGGTCGCTTTGATCTGGCTCATCCATCCCCTGCAAACCGGCAGCGTGACGTACGTGATCCAGCGCTTCGAGTCGCTGATGGGGATGTTCGTTTTAATGTCGCTTTACGCGGTGATGCGTGCCGCCGCCGCCTCGTCCGCCTCGTCCGCCGCATCCGCCGCATCCGCCGCATCCGCCGCATCCGCCTCGTCCGCCGAATCCGCCGCATCCGCCGTTCCGCCGTTGAACTTCGAAGAGCCGCGCGCGGCGCGAGTCCCGGAAGGCCACATTGCTCCGGCGCCTCGAGCAGCCGCAGCGCCCCGATCGACTTGGCAAGCTGCCGTATGGCAACTCGTGGCGGTGGGAGCGGCCTTCGCGGCCGCGGCGACCAAAGAGGTGGCCGTGACGCTGCCACTCCTCGCGTTGTTTTACGATCGTATTTACTGGGCTAACTCTTGGCGCGAACTCTTGCAGCGCCGCGCAGCGCTCCATATCGGCTTGCTTTCGGCAGCCGCCACCGTGGTCTTTCATTCCAGCCAAGCGCTGGGTGGAGCAGTTGCCACGACCGCGGGATTCAATGTGCCAGGATTGACATGGTGGCAGTATTTGCGATCGCAACCCGAGGTGCTGTTGCATTATTTGCGTCTCGCTGTCTTTCCCGATCATTTGTGCTTTGACTATGGCTGGCCAGTCGCGAAATCGCCCTGGGACATCTATCCGGCAGGATTGGTGATCCTCGGTATGCTGGCGGCGACCGCCTGGCTGCTGGCCAAGGCTCCCAAGCTCGGGTTCCTCGGCTTGGCTTTCTTCGCATTGTTGGCGCCTACATCCAGCTTCATGCCGGTCATGGATTTGGCGTTCGAGCACCGCATGTACCTGCCGTTGGCGCCTGTCCTGGCGGCGGCCGCGTTGACGCTTGAAAGTGGACTGGAACGCTGGCTGCCGTGTCCGACGCAACACCGAGCGGCATTGGCGATCGGCGCCGCGATCGTTTGCTCCGCCCTCGGCACTCGAACATTCCTCCGCAATCGCGACTACGCCGATCCGCTACGCATGTGGGAGTCGGTCGTCGCTGCCAACCCTGCCGGCAGTCGCGGCCATTTGATGTACGCCTTGCAGCTGACAGCCATCGGACGCCTGGAAGAAGCCGAAACGCATTACCGGCAATCGCTCGCCCTGCGGAAAGATATGCCGGAAGCGCACGTCGGTCTGGGCTATGTGCGAATCAAACAGGGAAAATTGGAGGAGGCGGAGCACCTCTTGCGGCTTGGGGTCGAGCACCCGCGGACGACCCACGTCGCTCATTTCAATCTGGGCAAATTGCGCGAACGGCAAGCGAGGTTGGGGCACGCGCTGAGCCATTACCAGTGGTCTGTCGAATCGCAGCCGGATTACACGCAAGCCTGGGAGGCGATGGCGACCTTGGCTGGCAAACTGGGCAAAACGCGAGTGGAGATTGCGGCACTGCGACGCCTGCGAGAAATCAATCCGCACGCCCCGGACCCGGCAATTCGGCTGGCGCGGTTGCTGGCCATTGCCGATGAAAGAGACGGTGGCGATCCCGAAGAATCGCTAAAGATGGCCGCCGCCCTCGTTGGCCGCCGGGATGTGGATCGGCGGGCTGTGCTCGAATGCGTCGCGGCGGCCCAGTTGGCGACCGGGCAACCGGAGGCGGCGCGGCAGACGGCGGCGGAGGCGCTGCGGCTTCCGGGCGACCTGGCGGGGCGTCGCCGATTGCAGGCGATTCAGCGGGCCGAACGTCCCGGACGTGTCGACACCCCGAGTCGAGTGTGGCGATAGCCTGTCGGTAGGCGGGGCGACCACGGGAATGGGAAGAGCTCGGGCAGGGATGTGGTTCGTCTATGAAAAGCAGCACGGCGGAAACCGCAAGCTCGGGCAATTCGTTCAAGACCGCCGCGACCAGCGCTGGCAGCGCTAGCAACCCGGGCGGGGCAAGCAACGCGACCGGCGATAGCATCCCGGGCGTCACTAGCAACGCGACCGGCGCTAGCATCCCGGGTGGCGATAGCAATTCGGGCGACAACTACGGCCGCTTGAGCGCTGGGCAGCGGCCGCGCATGGCTTGGTTGCCGTTTGTTGGCCTGTTGCTTCTGGTTTTCGGCGTTTACGCCAACAGCTTGCGGGTGCCATTTCTGCTGGACGACTGGCTAACGCTGGTCATGGAGCCAACAACGCACTCGTGGAGCAACGCCGCGCGGTCGGCATACGGCCGGCGAGTCGGAATGTTGTCGTTCGCGGCGAACCATGCGTGGGGCCGCACCGAAGTGTTCGGTTACCACTTGGTGAACCTGGCGATCCATTTGGCGGCCGGTTCGCTGTTGTGGGCGCTCTGCCGCCGGCTGTTGCGAGCACCGGGAACGTCGGCCGAACTGGCTCGCGCCGCCGAACCGTTGGCCTGGACGATCGCCGCCTTATGGCTCGTTCACCCTCTGCAAACGAATGCCGTGACCTACACGGTCCAACGCTTCGAATCGCTCGCGAGCTTAGGGATTCTGGCGGCGCTCTACGCCGTCGCCCGTCAGGCCGCGAACTGGAACGACAACACGGATCTCGCGACCCGGGACGGCGGTAGCAGCGGGACCGGTCGGATCGGTATGAGCGGCGAAAACGCGGCGACGACCGTGAGCGAAATCGGCTGGGGCGTAATCGCCATCGTGTGCGGTTGGCTGGCGACGCAATCGAAAGAGATTTCGATTGGCCTGCCGATTTTGGCGGTCGCGCTCAGTCGCGCTTTCTTCACGGATTCATGGCGAACGGTTTGGCGGCGGCAGTGGTGGGTCCATGCGGGTTTGGCGGCCGCGTCGGCGATGTTGCTCTATCAAACCCGGTCGGCGTTCGTGGCGGGACCGGCGGCCTCCGCCGGCTTTTCGGTGGCGGGTCTGACGTCTTGGCAGTATTTGCGGAGCCAGCCGGCGGTCATTCTGTATTATCTGCGACTCGCCGTGTGGCCTGATCCATTGTGTCTCGACTACGGTTGGCCGGTAAGCAACTCGCCGCTAATGATTTATGGATTGGGGGCGGTCATTCTGGGAATGTTGGCGTGGACGGGGTACGCCTGTTTCCGATCGCCGCGTTTAGGGTTTCCAGGATTGGCGTTCTTTACGGTTTTGGGCCCTACTTCCAGTTTTGTGCCGATTGCCGATTTGGCCTTTGAGCATCGGATGTATTTACCGCTGGCGCCAGTCGCCGTGTTCGTGACGCTTGCGGGTTGGCGACTTGTGAGTCTATGCCGGCAAGTGACGAAACGCTCCGCGAGCGTCCAAGACGGCTCGACGGGCGCGGGCGACGTTTTCGCTTGGCGGTTCGGCGGCGGCCCAGCGCTTTTCGTCGCGGCCTTGGTAGCCGCCGTTGTGGGAGGCCTGTCGTTTCGAACGGTGACTCGCAACCGGGAACTAGCGAACCCCGAGTTGTTATGGCGGCAGGCCATTGCGATCAATCCTTCGCATGTGCGTCCCCGCGTGCATTACATCGGACAACTGATTGCCAAGGGGGACTTGGACGGCGCGATTCGCGCAGGTCACGAAGCGTTGAAACTGGGGCCGCATGCCGCCGAATTGCATTCCCAAATGGGCACCGTGTTCATGAAAAAGGGGCAAACGGCGGAGGCGGAACGCTGTTTTCGCCTGGCGACCGAGGCCGATCCGAACTTCCCCATGAGTTGGTTCAATTGGGCGACGCTTTGTTTTCAGCAGTCGCGACATGCCGAAGCCAGCCGGCTCTATCGACGAGCGCTGGATGTTCACTCGGTGCATGTGGAATCGTGGAGTGGCTTGGGGTGGTCGCTGGAACTGATGGGCGAGACGCGCGAGGCGGCCGCCTGTTATCGCCGCGCTCTCGCCCTCGACCCGTCGCTCATCGTTGTCACCACACGGCTGGCCGATCTTCTGGCGACGACCGTCGACGATTCGTTGCGAGCGCCGGCCGAAGCGTTGCGGATGATGGAACCGCTCGCGAAACGCACGCGAGGCCGCAATCCGTACATTTTGGACTCGCTCGCCGCCGCGCTCGCCGCTAATGGCCGGAACACCGAGGCGGTCCGCGTAGCTCAAGCGGCGTTGAAACTCTCGCCTGAAAAGTCCTTGCGAGCCCGACTGGAGGTCCGACTGGCCGCTTATCAAGCCGGCAAGCCGATCGCATCCGGCCCGAAGGACGCGATTCCCGCCAAAGTATTGGACGCGTCGCAGCCATCGGGGCGGGCGACTGGAGGAAGCTGAGCATGGAGACGGCTGGTTCGAAATGGTGGGCGCGTCGCGGGATTCTCTACGGGGTGTTGATCACCATCGGAGCCG
>CAIXSC010000205.1 GCA_903921945.1 uncultured Planctomycetaceae bacterium | reverse complement strand
TTCGCCGTTACCACGATGTCATCGCCTTCCAGGCTGTCGTGAAACTCGCCGCTGGCGGTGGACTGCTGGTCCTGGACTTGGTGATCGGCATGCCGTGGTATTGGACGGTGTGTGAAGGCCCCTTGATCATGGCGTTGTCCATCGCCGTGCTGCTGATGGTTCGCGACCTCCGTACTGGACACGCACTGGCCCACTCCGCACAACGCTCCGACGGATTGCTATCCTAGGAACTCGCAGCGGGCGGGCGTTCGCGATTCGACGCGCCACCGTTGAACTCGGAAAGGTTCACTCCCAGCCGCCTGCCGTTGCCGATGGCGGAGGCAGTGGCGGGCTCCGAGCGGCCGACCGGGAGAGTTACGGCACGTTTCCACATCACTGGTTCGCGCGGTTCGCTACGGAAAGGCGGACCGCAAACTACTCATAGGTCCGGATGCCGATGATCGTCACCATCGATGGCCCCGCCGGAGCGGGCAAAAGCACTGTTTCCCGCGCGCTTGCCGCCCGACTCGGATTCGATTTTCTCGACACGGGCGCGATGTACCGGGCGATCACGCTGGCGGCCGTGCGAAACCAAGTCGCTTGGTCCCGTCCCGATGAACTGGCGGCACTCGCGCGGTCCGTGCGAATCGAAGTGGCCGAACGCCGCGTGTGGCTCGATGGAGACGACGTGTCGAGCGCGATCCGCGCGAATGAAATCACCAATCTTGTCCACTACTCGGCCAACAATCCGTCGGTGCGCGAGCGAATGGTGGAACTGCAGCGCGCGGCCGCCCAGGGACGGAATATGGTGACTGAGGGCCGAGACCAAGGCACGGTTGTATTCCCTGATGCCGAATGCAAAATCTACTTGACGGCCTCGCCATCCGAACGCGCCCGCCGCCGCTACGCGGAGCTCGCCGCGCGGGGTGAAACCGTGGCCTTCGCGGAGATCCTGGCGCAGCAACAACTGCGGGATGAACGCGACGCCGCGCGAACCTGCGGACCGCTCGCCGCGGCTCGCGACTCGATCGAAGTTTTGACCGATGGATTGTCCCCCGACCAAGTCGTCGACCGGCTGGAAGCCCTCGCGCGTCGCTCTCTGAATCTCCCGACCACCACTTCCACAAGCCGCTCGCTGCCCCAGTCCGCGTGAGGCGCTCACACGTCCCAGCGAACCTTCCGAGTGCCCTGCCGATGACCAACCGCTCGCTCGCCGTTCTCATGCCAACGCTTGCCGCGCTCTGCATGGCGGGACTGTTGGCTTGGCCCGCTGCGCAAACCGCCTCGGGGCAATCCACCACACCGGCGAACGCGCCCCGGCAAGCCGTCGCCCCCGCCACAGACCCCGCCACAGACCCCACTACAGCCACTGCCGCCGACACAGCCCGCTTGGTCGAGAGTCAACGGCGGCTGCAACGGCGCTGGACCGAGTTACGATCGCGATTTCGCGATTTGGCGGAAGAGCTGCGGGCGACCGAACCCGATCAAGCCCAGCGCGTCTCCGACGCCTTGGAACAGGCCGACACTCTGCAACTCGACGAACGTCTCCAAGCCATCGCCGCTCAACTGGAACGTGGCGAAAACGAAGCGGCCACGCAAAGCCAACGCGAAGTGCTCGAGGAACTCGTCAAGCTTCGCCGAAAGCTGCTGACGGGCGACACCGAACCGCCGACGGCGGATGATCCGCTGCAAGCCTTGGCCGAACGGCTCTCGGAATTGCTCGCCGCGCAACAACCGCTGACTGTCGCCACTCGAGAGATGGCGGGACGCCGCCCGGACGATGGCGCGTGGCGACGCGCCGATCGCTTGGCGATCGCCAAACTGGCGAGTCAACAGCGGGACATTCCGGCGAAAATCGCCGCGATATGGGGACCGTTCGAGGATAACCCACCCGACTCGCTTGGCGTCATCCGCGCGGTTCTGGAACCCGTCGGTGTCGAATTGAACGACATCGCCGAGCGACTCGCGGCTCTCGAGGTCAACGCGTCGCTCTCCAACCGCCAACGGGATTGCGAACTGGCGATGGTCGAACTGTTGAAAACACTGCGTCCGGCACGCAAACCGGGCGCTATGGACGAGGGACCGTCGATGCCGGAAGGCGATGAGCCGGCCGGAGCGCGTCAGTTACCCCGGTCTGCTCAACTCCGCCTGCTCCGGTCCGCGCAAAACCGCCTGATCGAGCGGACCCGGGTTTACGAAACTCGCTTCGCGGGCCAAACTCCGGATGAGGCCGCGCGACAACAACTGGCGGTGCTCGTCCGCCAACAATCCGAACTTGACGAGCAACTCCGCCGGCTTCTGGAGGGGCAGTAGCGGTTCGGGAAATGAAAGATATTCGGCCACGGACCAATACTGAAGGCACAGAAAGCAGTTATCACGGATGGCACGGATGAACACCGATAAAGACTATTGAAACACGAAAGACGTGATAGAGAGAGCTGATCTGACCGTAGATAACACTTAACCACAAGAGACTTTCCTATCCGTGACCATCGGTGTCATCCGCGGTAGTTTTCGTCTTGGTCCGTCCTGTTTCCTTGGGTTTTTCCTTCATGAACGTGACTTCCCGGCCTGTTCGCACTCGGTTCGCCCCCAGCCCAACAGGTTATCTGCATATTGGCGGTGTGCGGACCGCTTTGTTCAACTGGCTGTTCGCCCGTCAGCATGGCGGCCAGTTTTTGTTGCGGATCGACGATACGGATCAGCAGCGGAATGTGGCCGAGGCGTTGCAGCCGATCCTGGATGGCTTTCGATGGCTCGGCTTGGAATGGGACGAAGGTCCGGAAGTCGGCGGGCCGTACGCGCCGTATTTCCAGTCCGCGCGTCTGGCACGTTATCAGGAAGCGGTCGCCGAACTGTTGCGGCGCGGGGCCGCCTATCGCGATTACGCGACAACCGATGAACTGGCGGCGGAGCGCGACGCGGCCGAAAAGGAGAAACGGCTTTTCCTCTACAGCCGCCGCTGGATGGCGGATTCGGACGCGGACGCCGCGCGATTCGAGTCCGAGGGACGCAAGGCGGTCGTGCGGTTGAAGATGCCGCGCGACGGACAGTGCCGTTTCCACGATTTGATCCGCGGCGACGTGTCATTCGAATGGTCGGCGGAGCAGGACCACGTGGTGCAACGGGCGGATGGGACCTGCCTGTATCATTTAGCAAGCGCCATCGACGACTATGATTTTCGAATTTCCCATGTGATTCGCGCGGTCGAACACTTATCAAACACTCCACGGCAAATCTTCATCATGCAGAGCCTTGGGTATCCGCTACCCGAGTTCGCCCATTTGCCGTATGTCGCGGAGCCGGGAAGCTCGAACAAGCTGAGCAAACGAAAGATCGCGCAGTATTTGAAGCACGCGGATTTCAAAAAGCTGCAGGACCACGCGCTGGGTATCGCTCAAACGATCCATCACCCCGTGGCCGCCGAGACGTTCAATCCAGTGATCGTCGACTTTTATCGAGTGGCTGGCTACCTTCCCGACGCGATCCTCAACTATTTGTTGCTGCTTGGCTGGGCCTACGACGACAGCAAAGAGGATTTCAGCCGCGAGGAGATGATACGGTTGTTCTCGCTGGACCGGGTGAACAAAGCCCCGGCCAGTTTCGATCCCAAAAAACTATGGGCGTTCCAGGACCGGCACATGCGGGGCGTTCCCGTCAAGCAAAAGACTCCGATGGCGATCCGCTATCTGCAAGAAGCGGGATGGGTCGCGAAACCGACTCCGTGCGAGTTGGGAGGTTTGGTGCAGGCGATCCTGGAGGCGGCCGGGGATCGGTTCAAAACGGCCGGTGACATTTTGCAATTCAGCGAGTTTTTTGTCGCGGATGACGCTTTGACTTACGACGAAAAGGAATTCGACAAACAAGTGCGTCCCGCCGCCGGTTCCGGACTGCTGTCGCGATTTCGCGGGCGGTTGGCGAGCGTCGCCGCTTACACGGCCGTAGCGCTGGAAGAGATGCTCAAGGCGTTCGTCGCCGACGAGAACATCAAGCTCGGACAACTCATCCACCCGCTGCGAATCGCCTTGACGGGCAAAACGGTGGGAATTGGACTCTACGAAACGTTTGTCATCCTGGGCCAAACCCGCAGCTTGGCCCGCATCGACCGCGCATTGGCTCGGGCCGCGTAAACAACCGCCACGACGCGCGCCGTGTTAGCGCCCGGAACTGTATGAGCCATCACGTTGGAGGACCGCGGCTATGTGTCTTGGTGTGCCGGGAAAGATCGTCCGCTGGCTCGAGCATGAACCGCCGATGGCTTGCGGGGAAGTGGAATTCGACGGCACGCGGCGAGTCTGCAATCTGGCATGCGTGCCGGAGGCGGCTGTGGGGGATTACGTCATCGTCCATGCGGGTGTGGCGATCACACGGTTGGATGCCGAAGAAGCCGATCGATTGCTGGGCGAATTGCGGGCACTGTGTGAACCGACTGCGCCCGACGACAGCGCCACCCTATAAATCTAATGCTCGAAGCGATGACCTGGACCGTCCACCCCTAAGGCTCCGCCCGCGATGCGATTCGTCGACGAGTTCCGTGATCCCGGTCTGGCGGCGCGATTGATCGAGAGAATCCGCCAACTCGCGACGCGCCGCTGGACAGTGATGGAAGTCTGCGGCGGGCAAACCCATAGCTTGCTGCGCCATGGCATCGACGCCGAGTTGGCCGATGTGATCGAGTTGATCCATGGGCCGGGCTGTCCCGTGTGCGTAACGCCGGCCGAGGCGATTGACGAAGCCATCGCGTTGTCACTGGTTTCAGGAATCACGCTATCCAGTTTCGGGGACATGCTCCGCGTGCCGGGTTCGCGCGGCAGTTTACTATCGGCGCGCGCAGCCGGCGGCGACGTGCGGGCCGTCTACTCGCCGCTCGAAGCGGTCGACTTCGCCCAAGCCCATCCCGAGCGGCAAGTCGTGTTTTTCGCGGTCGGTTTTGAGACCACGGCTCCTGCCACCGCGCTCGCCGTGCAGCAGGCGAAACGGTTGGAACTGCCGAATTTTTCGTTACTCACCAGCCATGTGCGAGTGTTGCCGGCCATGGAATCGCTGGCAAGGCAATCGGATTTCCGTGTCTCCGCGTTTCTGGCCGCGGGTCACGTCTGTGCGGTGCTCGGCTTTGCCGAATACGAGCCGTTCGTCGACCGCTTCCGTTTACCGGTCGTCGTCTCCGGCTTCGAGCCGACCGACTTGCTCGAAGGCTTGTTCGAAGCGGTAAGTCAATTGGAACGCGGCGCCGCTCAAGTGGCCAACGCTTATGGCAGGGGTGTGCGGCGCGAAGGTAATTCAGCGGCGAAAAGCGTCATCGACGCCGTGTATGAATCTGTCGACTGTCCCTGGCGCGGCCTGGGAATCATCGCGGGTGGCGGGCTGCGTTTGCGGGAGGAGTGGCGTGGGTTTGACGCGCGGGCTCGTGGGATGACAAACACCCGAATCGCCTCCACATCCGTCGATAGCGATCCGGTCGCGGACGGTTCGCGAGGCGCGGACGGTTCGGCAACGCCCGCCAGCCTTTCGGATTGTCCGGCAGGGGAAGTGTTAATCGGCCGCATGAAGCCGTCCGCGTGTCCGCATTTTGGCGGTCGTTGCACGCCGGATTCGCCGCTCGGCGCGCCGATGGTCTCGGCCGAGGGGGCGTGCGCGGCGTACTTCCGTTACGGTCACCAGCGAGTGTCTTCATGAGCGGTATGTGTCCGATACCGGATGCTAGCGGCGGTCGCGTGATGTTGGCGCATGGCGAAGGCGGCCGGCTTTCACGGCAGTTGTTGCGGCGGCGGATTCTTCCGCATTTCGCGAATCGGCATCTCGAATCGCTTGGTGACGCGACGGTCCTCCCGCGGCTCGACGGCGCGCCCGTGTTCACAACGGATGGCTTCGTCGTTTCGCCCTTGTTCTTTCCGGGCGGCGATATTGGCTGTTTATCGGTGTTTGGAACGACGAACGATTTAGCGGTTGCCGGCGCGCGGCCGCGCTGGTTGAGCCTTGGTTTGATCCTGGAAGAAGGATTGCCGGACGAACTGTTGGAGGCCGTGTTGGCGAGCATCGCGCGGGCGACTCGCGAGGTGGGCGTTGAGGTTGTGACGGGGGACACGAAAGTGGTGCCGCGCGGGGCGGTCGATCGTCTTTTCATCACGACGGCGGGACTTGGCGAGCAGCTCGGGTGGTCCCTCGGCGGCCCGCGGACGATGGCGGCAGGCGACGCGTTGATCGTTTCCGGCCCTGTGGGGCGTCACGGATTCGCGGTGCTGGCGGCGCGTGAGAATCTCGGAATCGATCCCTTGCCGACTAGCGATTGCGGCTCGCTTTGGCCGGCAGTCGAGGCGTTGGCGGCGGCCGGAGCGTCGGTGCGCTGTTTGCGGGACGCCACTCGCGGCGGCGTGGCGGCCGTCTTGCAAGAATGGGCGGAAGCGAGCGGCCTGACGATGGCGCTCGATGGCTCCGCCATTCCGGTGACGGCGGAGGTGCGCGGCTTGAGCGAACTGCTTGGCATCGACCCGTTGCATGTCGCGAACGAGGGAACGATGGTCGCGGCGGTTCCGGCCACATCGATCGAGGCGGTCTTGGCGGTCTTGCGGAATGTGCCGATCACGCGCGGGGCGGTCATCGCGGGGCGGGTCGAGCCGCGAGGTTTCACGCCGGTGACTGTCCGCGGTGCTCTTGGCCGTCCCCGCCCGCTCGACGAACCGCTCGGCGCTCCCCTGCCCCGCATCTGCTAGCGGTTCGCGCGGTGAAATCTTCTCAATCGCGCAACTTTCGCGATTCGATTTGCTCTACGTAATCCGTAGCCTAACTTTCCTCAGCATTGGAGCTGTTCGCGTCGCGTCAAAGGTTGACTGCGGTGCGGACGCTAGCGGGAAATTGTTGGGAGGAATCCAAGATGTGGAAAGCGATGACCGGATTGATCGTTGTGCTGATGGCGTCGACGGTCTGCGCGGAGGACCGGGACTTGGCGCGAAAGTTAGGTTTGGGGTCGCTGGAGATCATCAGTGACGCGGATGGCCGCGAAGTCCGGGGTACGGCGTTTGGTGCGCGTTCGACCAGTTTGGCGACGATCGCGGGTGTGATTTACGATTACGAAACGGGTTCGCGTTTCAACATTGACGCGAACAATTACGGCACGGCGATCGACGGCAACGGCTCGATGTACGACCGAGCGGCCGCCGAATCAGCGGTGGTTTCGGCGGTGCAGGGCTTCACGGTGTCGATTTCTCGGCAATCGGGTAGCACCTTTACAGCAAGCCTCGACGCGTTGTCGTTCGGCGGCGGAAAAGGTTTGGTCGTTCCGACCATCGTTCCTGGCCCGTATACCGTTGACTAGCGGGCGAGTCGGACGATCGCCACGCAACCAAGCAGTGGCGAAATTCCGCGAAACGAGGCGGCGTTCAACACCCATGGAAACGCCGCGGATGACGAGTGCGGCAAGCCATCGCCGCGATTTGCTCGCGACAACATAGCGTGCGGCTGGTCATCCATCGCCCGGCCTGCGTTATCGCAAAAACCGTCCGCCGTTGATATCCAGCAGGGCGCCGTTGATGAAACGGGCGGCGTCGCTGGCCAAGAACACGATTGCCTCCGCGACCTCCGCTGGAACGCCATTGCGTTTCAGCGGAGTTTCTTGCATGTATTGCGTCATTCGCGACGGGGTCGTGAACCGTTCGTGATGGGGTGTCTCAATGACGCCGGGCATCACCGCGTTGACTCGCACCTGCGGGGCCAATTCTTTGGCCAGGGTCCGCGTCATGACTTGCAGACCGCCCTTGGCGATCGCGTAGGGGCCGGCCCCGTTCGCGCCACCCGTTTGCACGGCAAGCGACAGGTTGTTGACGATCGCGCCGTTTCCGCTTTGTCGCAGATGCGGGATCGCTCGCCGCGCGACGAAGAAGGCGCTCGACAGATTCGTGGCTAAAGCCTCCATCCAAAGCTCGTCCGAGCAGGTCTCGAGGCTTGTCCGAGCAATTGGCGAACCCGCGTTATTGACCAGAATGTCGAGCCGGCCGAAATGCTCGACGGCCGCGTCGACCACCGAGCTGGCCTCGACGGAATTCGTCAGATTGCCGCAGACGGCCACCGCTCTTCCGCCGAGCGATTCGATCCGCTCAACGACCTCCGACGCGGCGTGTTGGCTGGTATGGAAGTGGACTGCGACAGCCGCTCCCCTCTTCGCGAAACAGAGCGCCGTCGCCGCGCCGATACCCGTTCCGCCCCCCGTGATCAGCGCGACGCGATCGCGCAGCGAACCGTCCATCGCGGTCTTCTTCTCGGAATTGGATTCTTGGCTGTGGTTGGTCGTCATGGCGTGGCGAGTATACATGCTGGGTGATGGTTTTAAGCGCGGTTGGCGATGACAGGCCGGGCGCCCTTGACGATGCAGCTGCGATCCTACCCCTCGCGCTCGCCCTCTTGCTCGTTACCGGCAATCTTGAAGTCTGGTTTGTTGAATGATGTCGGCGGCGGTGGCGGGGCGGCGTTGCCGGTCAATTCGAGGCGAACACGGCGGGAATTCACTGACCGCAGCTTTGCCCGCACGGTGGGCCGGCTCAACCCCAGCAGTTCCGCGGCTGCCGCTTGGTTCCCCTGCGTTTTCAGCAGCACGGTATCGAGCAACAGTTGGTCGAGATGTTCGATTGCCCGTCGATAAACACCGGGTTCTCCCCGAGAGATATCGGCCTGAATCTCATTGGCAAATCCGCCCCAATTGAGGTCGTCCCGTGCCTGCGGGGCGTTTCTAGGAGATTCGGCGACGAACTGGTTGAGCGGAGCCGGGAGGAATTCCGGCAGCAGCACGGAACCCGCTGAATGCAAGAGCGATTCGCGCAGGACACTCTGCAATTCGCGGACATTTCCTGGCCAAGCGTACGCCTGCAAACGTTCCAGCGTTTCCTCGGCGATGGCCACGATTCCAGTACTGAGATCGCGATTGAAACGAAACACAAAGAAGTGCGCCAGTTCGGGAATATCGTCCGCCCGTTCCGATAAGGGCGGGATATTGATCGAGACGCCTCGCAAACGATAATACAGGTCCAGCCGAAACGTCCCTTTCTCGATCATCGCGTCAAGTTTCTTGTTGGTGGCGGAAATGATGCGCACGTCGGCTCGTAGCACCTCGTTGCCGCCCACACGCTCAAACGTGCCGTCTTGCAAAAGCCGAAGTAGTTTAGCCTGCGTGCTCAGGGCCATGTCGCCAACTTCGTCGAGGAATAGGGTGCCGCCGTGCGCTTGTTCGAACTTTCCGATTCTGCGGCGGTCCGCTCCGGTGAAGGCCCCTTTTTCATGGCCGAAGAGTTCGCTTTCCAGCAACATTTCCGGCAGCGCTGCGCAGTTGATGGCCAGAAAGGTTCCCAGTCGTCGGCGGCTATGCTGGAAAATCGCGCGGGCGACAAGTTCCTTGCCGGTCCCGCTGTCCCCTAGAATCAACACATTGATGTCTTGGCCGGCCACGCGCCCGATCTGCTTGAAAACAGTGCGCATGGCGGGGCCGGAGCCAATAATCAAGTCGGGTTCGCTTCCCTCCGACTCGCCCGCCTCCACGACGGCCGGGGTTCGAATCAGCCGCCGAATCTGGCAGGCCTTACGGATGGTTTCCACGAGTTGTTGGGCGTCGAGCGGTTTGACCAGATAATCGAAAGCGCCCTGTTTCATCGCCTCGATCGCCGTTTCGGATGTGCCGTGTCCAGTGATGAAGACCACGAGGCACTGCGGATCGATCCGGCGGAGCATATCAAAAACTTGCAGGCCATCCTCGCCTCCCAAGCGGATGTCGAGCAGGACGACGTCTGGCAGCGTTTCCCGAAAAACGTCGCGTGCGTCTGCGGCATTATCCGCCGCGAGGACTCGAATGCACTCGCCTTCAAACACCTGTTGAATGCTGAAGCGGATGGCGGGCTCATCATCGACAACGAGCAAGGTGGGCATGGTGGACACTAAGGAGTCGAAAAGGCGATAGTTCACGAATCGAGACGCGCGGTTCGCAACCGCGTTCCGCCGGCATCCTTAAGACATTCGGACGGCGACGCGGTGGCTACTTCCGACGAATCCACGGCCGGAGCCACGTTTGGCAGGATAACTGAGATGCGGGCCCCGCCCGATATCTGGTTCTCGGCCCACAATCGCCCACCGTGCGCTTCGACCAAACGCCGGCAAATGGCTAACCCCAATCCTGTTCCGCGAGGCTTTGTCGTCACAAACGGCTCGAAGATCCGATCGACTAAATCCGGCGGTATACCCTGGCCAGTGTCCGAGACGGCGACCGATGCCACATCTCCAAGTTCAGGATCGTTTCGCAAGGTGGCGAACACGGAAAGAACGCCCCCCGATTCCATTGCATCCAATCCATTCAAAAACAAATTGACGAAGACTTGCCTGATCTGTTCGGAATCGCAGTGCAGCAGAATCGGAGCTTCGCGACAATCCAATTCGACTCGCGCGGCGCATTGCTCGGCCCGACCTTGGACCAGATTCGCGGCGCTTCGCAAGATGTCCCTCAAATCCGACCTTTCGCGCCGCTCAGCCGATGGCCGAGCGTAGTCTAGCAGACTCTGGATGGTGTTCTCCATACGCGCGATCTCATCCAAGGCCACCACGAGCGACGAAGGACGCGCGCCGTCACGCGATCGCTGCACCGCCGTCTGGACGAGCAGCTTAACGGCAGTCAATGGATTCCGCAGTTCGTGAGCGACTCCGGCGGCCAGTTGCCCGACGGCGACAAGGCGATCAACGCGAGTCGCCTCGCGGCGCATTCCCGCTAATTCCGACAGGAACTCCTCAATCCGCGCGGCAACCCGTCGCACCTGGTCGTCGATCGCGTCCAGACTTCCATCGGCGGAAGTCGGAGCCACCAACCATGGCTTCGAATCATGCGCCGCGCCAACCAAACGCACATGGATTTCCGCGAGTCGGCGTTGGGTCCGGCTGGAAATGTAATAGCCCAATCCGATACCCAGGAGCGGCCCCAGGGTTGTAATCAACAATCGGGCGGTCATTACCCGCCGACGCCACCAGTCCAAGTCGCTGGCCGCCCGTTGGATGATTTCCTCGTTGTGGGTCCGCAGCTGGCCGCAAAGTTCGGTCAGCAACAACGCCTTCGCCGTGGCGACATTGAGCGGGGCGAGGACTGGAGGCTCCGATTGCCGACGCGTGAAGTCGTCCTCGATTTCGCCAAACAGTTTTTCAATCCGGCCGACGATGCGGCGCTCATCCGGCGAAAACGCGTTGGCGCGTGCCTCCAACAAGGCGCCGCGAAAATCCTTCAGCAGGTTATCGGCGTTCGAGAGCGGCAACTGCAACGGCTGTTTGGCGGCTTGATCGACAACCATCGCCTGCCAATTCACGACGCACGCCTGCATCACCGACACGGCGCGCAGGGACGCCACGTTTTCATCGAGAATCCGACGGTTCTCCCGCTCCATCCACCCCATGTAAAACGTGGTCGCCAGACTCAACGCCAGCCAAGCCACCCCGAGCACCATGGTGGGAACGAACAGTTCAATCCAAATCCGACGTTTCATCGATCGTTGACCAATTTGTTTCCGGACTAAACAGGAAAGGATGTTGGCCACCGCCCGGGAAATCGTCCCACCGCCGCGGACGAAACAACCGCGACCAAAAAGGTCGATTGTCGCGCATTGCCACCAACAGGTCACCGTCGCGAGGAGTTTCCCGGAAGGAAGATGCCCGTTCGCAGTTCCAGCGATTCGCGACCTGGGTCGCTAGCCGCTCGGCCTTCAAATCGAGCGGCACCACCCGCCGGAAACGCTCGAAACCCGGTGGGCAGAAGCACACAATCCTTGGTCCCGCCCCACTGACGCGGAATAGCCCTCGCAGATCCCGCTGCGCGTTGCCCGGCAAGTCGCCGCTTCCCAAGTAGGCGATACCGCCATCATATCGCCGGCGCGCGTAGGCTGACCATGGCAAGCCCACGTTCGTTGCGTGGACGTCCCGACTCAACAGCTGGAACTGGCCAAGCAGTCCCTCCCAAAGCGTTTCCAAGTAGTCGCGCCCCGAGCTGCCGTGGTCGGCCCGAATGAGGTTCGCGGCAATTCGCAGGCTCCTGGTTTCCGTCGGCGGAACAACCGTGGGCGTCATCAGGCCATCGCTGCAAACAGGGACGGTTAACGCCGGCAAGGACTCCGTGAACCGCACCGCGCCCCGGATGCCGCACGGCGGAAAAAGCGTCAGCATGTCGCGTAAAAAACGGTAAGCCCAACTGTGATCCGATGAACTGAACGTCTCCTCGACAGTCACCAGCCAAGACCGAGAAAAATCTGTTACCCGTCCCATTCGCTCCTCCTACCAGGGCCGCTCGGTTTATCCCTCCAGGCCGTCGGCAACACGCTTCGCGCGGTCCGGACGGTGCTGCCTACCGACTGTGCAACCGCCGCGCCAATCGCCCAGATTGAAAAACCGACAGCGCAGGCCTGACCTCGGCGTCGATGAGAAGGGTCATCAGCCACGCCCACCGACAAAAAACATGCCGCGATGGGAAAAAAAATTACCCGCGTTCATGGGCGTTCCACCGGCCAACTCGGCCATCCCCTCGAGCGCGTCGCTCGGATGTCGCTGGCGCTCCACGGATGAATTGCCTGCCAGGCGACGCCACTTCGGCGTGTTCGATCTTTGGCATGGGGATTGCGTGGCAGTCCGGGGCGCCTCCCGATAGAAACGGGGAAATTACCGAGAGTGTCGGACTTCGATCCACGGAGGAATCCAGCGATGATTAGCGTTGTAATCCCTGTCCTGAATGAGTCTCCGACGATCCAGTCGGTGATTGCCTTGGCCCGGGCTTCGCGAAACGTGTCCGAGATCATCGTCGTCGATGACGGCTCCATCGACGGCACTCCAGAGTTGGCTCGGCAAGCTGGCGCGAGGGTCATCACCAGCACGCTGCTCGGCAAGGGTGCCTCGATGGAAGACGGGGTT
>CAIXSC010000204.1 GCA_903921945.1 uncultured Planctomycetaceae bacterium | reverse complement strand
TCAATCTTCCCGGAATGCGCCCTCTACCCAATTCTCTAGGAACCGAATTCGTGCCAGGCACCGATCGCTCTTTCGACTCGGCGGCGGGTTCGACATGCTCGCGACGGACAAGATGTCCGTCGTACAAGGAGGAGGTTCACGCCCACGATCGAAGCCCACTCGGCAACGCCTGCATCCGCTTTCCTCGTTTACCGCCGAGCCGTAGGCGACGGCCGGGCCTCCAAACCGCGATCGCGACGCGGTGAAGAATTCCGCGTCCAGCGGCGACGGACAAGATGTCCGTCGTACAAAGAGAGGGTTCACGCCCACGATCGAGGCCCACTCGGCAACAGACCGGGCGCCGACGCTAACCCGGCTGATGGTCAACGCGGCCGTTACTTCAACGGCTGCGGTTGATGTTTGGCGAATTCCTCGGCCGACACCATCTTCGTTTCTTGAATGAAGACGAACTGTCCCTTCTTGTTGCCGACCAGGACGTCCGGTTTGCCGTCGCCGGAAATGTCGGCGGCGATCACTTGCGTGCCCACGCCAGAATCGTTGTCGATTTGGTGGGGCACAAAGTTGACCGTTTTGTCGGCTTTCCGTTCCAGCTTGAACCAGTAAAGGACGGCCGGAGCATCGGGTTCGGCATCGCCTTTAGGGCCGTGTGCCCAATACCGCTTACCCGTGACAATGTCCTTCACTCCATCGCCGTCCATGTCCACCAAGTCGATGGCGTGCAACTGGGAGAACTTCACGCCGTAGCGATTCTCCTCGGGTTTGCTGCCGGTGATCAGGTGGCGTTTGAACTGCGGCTGGCCCGCGCCATCCTTTGATTGCTCAAACCATGCCAAGCCGAACCCGTGGGCTTGAAGGCTGGTGATGATGTCATTGTCGCCGTCGCCGTCCACGTCGTAGACATGCATCTGAGCGCCTCCGCCACCGAAATCGACTTGGTGCGTTTGCCACGGCTCGGCGGCCTTGTCGGCGGCGGGATGTTCCCACCAGCCTTCGCGCAGCAAGTAATCCACGCGGCCATCGCCGTTCACGTCGCCGGTCCCCAAGCCATGCGTGTACATGCCCCAGCCGCCCTTTTTGGAAATCGGTTGGAACCGCCACGGACCCCGTGGCTCGGCCCAGTTCACTTCGACGTAGCCCAGCACGCCGTCGGTGTGGCAAATGATTTCCGGTTTTCCGTCGCCCGTGATGTCGGCGAAACCAGGCGACTCGTTGTCCACCTTCTTAAATGCCAAATGCTGGGTCCACGAGCCGCCCTTTTCCTTCGGGTTCTCGTACCAGAACGACTCCTTGCCCGGCCAGCCGATGACCAGGATGTCGGTCCAGCCATCGCCGGTAAAGTCGTAGGCGAACATCAAAAAGGCGTTCGAGTAGCTGTGGGGATCAAACTCCTTCGCCGGAAAGTATTCGACACGCTGCGTGAAGTCCGGCCCTAGGTGGTAATACGGTCCCGCAACCACATCCATCTTTCCGTCGTGGTTGAAGTCCCCGTAGAACATTCCCTCGCTGTAGAACTTGTCGGACAGCTTGATCTTCTTGAACGTGCGGATCGTGTGGCCCGCTGTGGCGTCGGCGGTCCCTTGCGCGAAAGCTGGCCGAGTCGCGGCGAGTGCGGCAACTCCGATGACCGCCACCAACGCTAGCGCCCCGAGTCCCAGGCATCGGCTCGCGGCACGGCCGCGGACCTCGCATGCTTTCACGTCTTCCGACCTTCCGCGACTCCCCGCCGGACCCGTTTGGGCCATCGGCTCCGCTCCGTCCATCGCCGCTCGCGTTTCGCACCGCATGTTGGTTTCCTCGCCTCGCTACCGTTTGCCTGACACCTCTATTCGAACCTTTCGCGCCACAGTAGCCGACACGCCGATCTGTCGCAAGCATCGAAGCGGCCGAGCGACATGTCCGCCAACGCGCTGTGGCACGTCGATCGGTCGTGCGCTAAACTGCGGGGTACGAGCCAAGGGGTGGCAACGTTGGATGCGTGACCTTGGGGATAGCCGTTTGGCTCGTTTCGGCATCGGTTCGCAACCCGAAGCCATGTCGGTTCTCAACGAGGTGCCTGATGAAGCGATGGCGCGGCACAAAACCGTTCGTTCCCAGCTACGACGACCGGCAAAGGACGAGTCGCCTTAAGCCGTGGCGCCACGTCGTTGCCGCCTCGTGCTTGACCACGCTTCTCGTGGCTCCTTGGTGGCCCACTTTCGCCATCCATGCCATCGATGCCATCCGCGCCACGGAACCGGCCAAGGCTCCACCAGTGAACTCGGCTGCCGCTGCGTCTGCCGCTCCGCCTGCCGGATCGCCCACTGCTCCGCCTACTGCTCCGCCTACTGCTCCGCCTGAAAACGCGGCTGGAAAGCCGACGCCAATTCGCTACGAGCGGGATATTGCTCCGTTGATCAAGGCGCGCTGTGTCAGTTGCCATGGACCGACGATGCAAGAGGGCGGCCTTCGACTTGATCGCCGCGAGCACGCTCTCCGCGGCGGCGACACCGGACCCGCGATGGTTCCACGCCAACCGCAACAGAGCGAACTGCTGCGTCGCGTGGCCAGCGAGTCCAAAGTGGAACGAATGCCACCCAAAGGCGAACCGCTGAACGCTGCCGAGATTGAGCGGCTTCGTCAGTGGATCGCCACCGGCGCTGATTGGCCGGAGGATTCCGCCAATCCGAACGCCGACCGCGACCCGCGGCTTGACCACTGGGCTTGGAAACCGCTCGTGAAGCCCATCCCGCCGCTCGCGGCCCCCAAGGCTGCCCCGAATGCGGCCCCGAATGCGGCCCCGAATGCGGCCCCGACCGACTCGTTGACGCCCATCGGGCCGTCCGTGATTGATGCCTATGTTCGCGGGAAGCTGCGGACTTTGGATTTGGATCTTTCGCCGGAGGCGGATCGACGCGCCCTGATGCGCCGCTTGTCGTTCGATCTCGTTGGCTTGCCGCCTTCCGCGGAGGCGATCGAGCGTTTTGTGGCGGACCCGCGCGAGGACGCCTACGAGCGGCTCGTCGAGGAACTGCTCAGTTCGCCGCGCTATGGCGAGCGTTGGGCGCGACATTGGCTCGATGTGGTCCACTACGGCGATACGCACGGATACGACAAAGACAAGCCGCGGCCAAACGCGTGGCCCTACCGCGACTATGTGATCCGCGCCTTGAACGAAGACAAGCCGTACGCTCGCTTCGTCGAGGAGCAGGTCGCCGGCGACACGCTGTACCCGGGAACTCGGGATGGCATCGAGGCGATGGGCTTCATCGCCGCCGGTCCCTGGGACTTCATCGGCCATGCGGAGGTTCCCGAGTCAAAAACCGACGGCAAGATCGCTCGACATCTCGATCGCGATGACATGGTGGCGAACACGATCGGGACTTTCTGCAGCGTGACGATTCACTGCGCGCAGTGCCACAACCATAAATTCGATCCGTTTACGCAAGAGGACTACTATTCGCTGCAAGCCGTATTCGCGGCGTTGGATCGCGCGGACCGCACCTACTGGGCCGATCCTGAAGCGGGAAAGAAGCAAGTGGAACTCGCGGCCCGCAAGCGCGTCGCCGAGACGCGGCGCGACGAGTTGGAAACGGCAGCCAGAAAGGCGGCCGGCCCCGCACTCGCGGAACTTGATCGACGCATCGCCGCGACTCGGGTGATGGCGAAGCCAGGCAATTCCGCTGTCGAGTTTGGCTATCACAGCGGAATCGCGGGACGCCAGGACGACACGAAATGGGTTCAAGTCGATCTGGGACAGTCCGTCGCGTTATCGTCGATCGTGTTGCGGCCGTGCTATGACGACTTCAACAACATTGGAGCCGGTTTTGGGTTTCCTGGGCGCTACCGTGTCGAGCTTAGCGATGACCCCGCGTTTCCGCCGGGCGCATCCACGACCGTACTTGCCGCCCGTGACGACGCCGACCAAACCAACCCAGGCGTCACGGCGCAGCGCGTGGATGCCGCTGGCCGTCGCGGCCGATATGTGCGAGTGACCGCCGTGAAGCTCGCAACTCGATCGAATGACTTCATTTTCGCATTGGCGGAATTGGAGGCGATGGACACCGACGGCCAGAATCGGGCGAGCCGTGCCGCCGTCACCGCGCTCGATTCGATCGAGGCCGGACCGCGTTGGGGGAAAAGGAATCTGGTCGACGGCCATGCCCCTTCCGCGCCGGAGACGACGCCCGCCGCGACGCTTATGGCCGAACGCGACGCGCTCTTGCGACGCACGCTAGACGCCGAGGCGATCGCCGCGTTGGAAGCCGCTCAACGCGAACTGGCAGCAATCAACGGGGACATGGCGAAACTGCCGGCGGCGAGCGTTGTGTATGCCGGCACGATTCATCAGGGTAGCGGCGCGTTTGTGGGCACCGGGTCGAATGGCGGCAAACCACGGCCGATCGCGATTCTCCAACGCGGCAATGTCACACAGCGAGGTCGGGAAGTGTCGGCGGGCGCGATCTCCGCGTTGCCCATGCTCAAGGGGCGGTTTGAACTGCCGCCGGATCATGCGGAAGGCGAACGTCGCGCGGCGCTCGCGCGATGGCTCGTTTCGCCGGACAACCCACTGACTTGGCGGAGTATTGTCAATCGTGTTTGGCAGTACCACTTTGGACGCGGCTTAGTGGAAACCAGCAACGATTTTGGCCGCATGGGGGCCGAGCCGACGCATCCCGAATTGCTGAATTGGCTGGCGTGCGAATTCCGCGATGATGGCGGTTCGCTCAAGCGGCTGCACAAAGCGATCGTGCTGAGCGCGACCTACCGGCAATCGAGCGGCGATGGTCCGCCGGACCGCGCGGCTCGCGCTCGCGCTGTCGACTCGGATAATCGCTTGCTATGGCGGCAGCAGCGCCGAAAGCTTGAAGCGGAAGCGGTCCGCGACGCCGTTCTGGCGGTCAGCGGCAAGCTTGATTTGCGGATGGGCGGTCCTGGCTACCAGGACTTTGTCGTTTTGCATCCCGCGCATTCTCCGCACTACGAATACCATCTTGCCGATCCGAATGATCCGGCAACTTGGCGAAGGTCGGTCTACCGGTTCCTCGTGCGGTCCCAGACGCAGCCGTTCATGATGTCGCTCGACTGTGCCGACCCTTCGATGCGCGTCGAGCGTCGTAATGAAAGCGTCTCGGCGATCCAGGCGCTCGCCTTGCTGAACAACGGTTTTATGGTCGCGCAGGCGGCTCATTTCGCCGAGCGTGTGCAGCGGGAGGCGGGAAACGAGCCGCTTGCCCAAGTCGAACGGGCGGTGCGTCTCGCGCTCGGACGTTCCCCATCCGTCGACGAAGCCGCGGCGCTGGTCGAGTTCCTCCGCGCCGAGGGGTTGGCCAATGTTTGTCGAGTATTGATTAACTTGAACGAGTTTGCTTTTGTCGACTGATGACGGGAAGCCGGTCAGCCACGCGCGTGGCGTGGCTAATCCGATGAGACCTAACTCGGCCCGATGCTCCCCGATGCCGAACCCCACAACGCAGTGAACGCGGATTGCCATGACTCATTGTGCTAAAGCGGATGGAAGGCCACTCGCGGCGTCCCGGTCGACGTTTTCCTCGCGTCGCGAATTCCTCTTCGAGGCGGGAGGCGGGTTGGGAGGTGTGGCACTGGCCTCTCTACTGGCCCGAGACCGGGAACTCGACGCGTCCGAGCGGCATCCGGCGTTCGCTTTCGCCCCCAAAGCGAAGCGGGTGGTGCAGCTGTTCATGGCCGGCGCGGCAAGCCATCTTGATCTGTTCGATTACAAGCCGGCATTGATCAAGCACCATGGCAAGGCAAGTGACTTTGGCGAGCCGGTCGAGGCGTTTCAAAATGGTTTGGGGCCGTGGTTGCAGCCGTTTTGGAAGTTCCAGCCGTACGGTGCTTGCGGCAAGATGCTGAGCGAGGTTGTCGCGCCGCTCGGTGCGGTCGCGGACGATCTGGCGTTTGTCCACAACATGGTTGGCAAGTCCGGTGTCCATTCGCAAGCGACGTTTCTGCAGACGACAGGCTTTTTGTTGCCCGGCTTTCCGGGCATGGGGTGTTGGGTCAGCTATGGCCTCGGTTCGCTGAATGAGAATCTGCCGACGTTCGTCGTCCTGCCGGATCATCGCGGCTTCGCATCCAACGGCGTGAAGAATTGGGATTCGGCATTCCTGCCGTCCCAGCATGCCGGGACGATCATCTATCCCGGGTCGGAGACGCCGATCGCCGATTTGTTTCCGCATCGCGTTGGCGCCTACGTGCGGCGCGAGGGCGAGCGTGCGGCGCAGCGATTGATGGAGCGGTTCAATCGGCAACATGCGGCTGAGCGTCCCGGGGACCAACGCCTGGATGCGCGTATTCGCGGCTACGAATTGGCCGCGCGCATGCAACTTGCCGCGCCCGAGGCGTTGGATCTCAAGGACGAACCGGCGCACGTGCTTCGTCTGTACGGACTCGACCATGTGCCTGATTCGTGGCCCAAAGAGATCAACGACGCCGAAGAGACGGTGCACTTTTCTCAAAAGTGCCTCGCGGCCCGTCGACTGTTGGAACGCGGTGTGCGGTTTGTGCAAATCTGGAGCGGTAACGACAACGGTTTTCCGCGGCGGAATTGGGATTCGCACGAGGACATTCACCGCGATCACGGTCCCCTTTCGCTTGGCATGGCCCGTGGCGCGGCCGCGCTGATCCAGGATCTCAAGCTGCGCGGAATGCTCGACGATACATTGATCCTCTGGACCACCGAGTTCGGCCGCATGCCGTCTTCCCAAGGCGGAAAGGGACGCGACCACAACCCGTACGTGTTTACGAATTGGCTGTGTGGTGGCGGAATCAAAGGCGGTGTCACGGTCGGCGAAAGCGACCAATGGGGCTACAAACCGCTCGACCGCGATCATCCCACGCAGGTGTACGACATCCATGCCACGATTCTTCGTCTGCTTGGCATCGATCACACACGGCTGACCTGGCGAAACAACGGTATCGATCGCCGTCTGACCGATGTCCATGGCCATGTTATCGAGGGATTGCTCGCATGATCCATCGCCTTGGGTACACGCGTGCCATGCGGAGCATGTTCGCGGTGTTGGCCACGATTGCGGGGTTAGCGCCAACCGATCCGATCGCGTTCCTGTTGCCGGTTGTTGCCGGGGGTAGCGGCGGGATGAATCGCGAGGCGGCCGCGGACGAGTCGCCGATGCCGGCTGCTCCGCTACGACAGCGGATCGACTACTGGATCGAGCGCGGACTGGAAACTCGCGGCGTGACGGCGGCACCGCGATGCGACGACGCCGAGTTTCTTCGTCGCGTGTCACTGGATTTGAATGGCCTGATCCCAACGTCGGAGCGGGTTCGCCGTTTTCTCGAGGACACCGATCCCGAGAAACGCGCGAAGCTTGTCGATGAGCTGCTTGGCAGCCCCGATTACGCCTTGCACATGGCGCGTGCTTTCGATGCGATGCTGATCGAACGCCGAGTGGCGACGATCGCTTCCTACGATGTCGCGGCGCCGGCGTGGCACGCCTACCTCGCGGCCGCGTTCGCGGAAAACCGGCCGTGGGACAGGATGGTGCGCGAGTTGTTGTCGAGCGACGGGAGCGAAGGGCCGAATGCGGCAGGCGCGAAGTTCTTCCTGGTGCGCGATGTCGCGCCGCATCCGCTCACCCGAGACGTCGGCCGGCTATTCCTGGGAATGGATTTGCAGTGTGCCCAGTGCCACGACGACCCGCGCTTCGATGATTACCGACAGGCTGACTACTACGGCATCTACGCCTTCCTCCAGCGGATGGTTTCCTTCCGCGACATGGAGAAAAACGTGTCGCTCATCGGCGAAACGGCACAGGGGCAGGCCACCTTCACCAGCGTGTTCACCGCCAAAGGTGGCGAGACCCAACCGCGATTGCCGGGCGGCGAAATGATTCCCGATCCACCTGCGGACAAGGACAAATTGTATGTTGTCGCGCCGAGTCCGAAGACTCGTGGCATTCCCGCCTACAGTCGTCGCCTGACACTCGCCGAACGCCTGCCCCGCGCCGAAACGCCCGGCTTTGCTCGCAATATCGCGAACCGACTCTGGGCCATGATGCTCGGCCGCGGACTGATTCATCCACTCGACCTCGCCCACGCCGGCAACCGGCCGTCCCATCCGGAACTGCTGGCGGAGTTGGAGCAATTCCTGATCGAACGGCAATTCAACATCCAGACGGTCCTCCGCGAGATCACGCTGAGCGAAACGTATCAGCGCTCGAGCACTACTCGGCCTGATGCCGCGTTGCCAACGCCTGACGCGTTCGCGATTGCCGCCTTGCGAGCGCTTTCGCCCGAGCAGTTCGCTTGGTCGCTTTTGCGAGCAACCGGGCGGTTGGAAGCGATCGAGATTTCGGCCGCCGCGGAGTTGCCGCCGTGGCGCCAGCGTGCGAAGAAAATGGAACCGCTTGAGCGGCAAGCCAAGGCAATCACCAGCGTATTCGCGCCGATTCCCGGACAGCCAGACGGCGAGTTCCAACCGGCGGTCGACCATGCTCTGTTTCTGCTGAACAATCCCGCGATCTACGGGCTCGCCCAAGCAAACGCAACCAGCTTGACCGGCCGGCTGGAAAAGATCGATGCGCTGCCCGCTCTGGCTGACGAACTTTACTTGAGCGTCCTCGGGCGACCGGCTTCGGCCGACGAGCAAGCGTTGGTCGCCGAGACGCTCGCCGCCGCCTCGCAGGCCACGGATTCGCCGAAAGACTCGACGGATTCCATTTCCCC
>CAIXSC010000203.1 GCA_903921945.1 uncultured Planctomycetaceae bacterium | reverse complement strand
GACTCGCCCGCCGGACGCCTTTAACCGAAGCGGTGGAGTCATCTGCGTGAGGAAGCATCAACCGGCTGAGGAAGCACCAACCGGCGGACGCAGCGTCAACCGGTTGAAGAAGCTTCAGCCGGTTCAAGAAGCTTCATCCGGACCAAGAAACGTCAGCCGATTGAAAAGCGTTAACCGGCTGAAAAACGTCAACCGGATGGAAAACGCCAACCGTGGCGGCCGTCTACCGCGAATCCGCGATCGTCAAATCCGCGACCGCGAATCCGCCTACCGCGAATCCGCGATCGTCAGTCCGCGACCACGCATTCCCCATCGCAATCGCGGATGCATCACTGCCTATCCGTTAAGGCAATGACCGCCACGACAGGTCTGCAACGACAGTGCCGTCACGGCCACTCCGTGCTTACGGCTCGATCGACGATTCGAAGATGTTGGCGACCACATCCCGGGTCTCGTCATCAATTGCCGAATTGTCGGTGCCTGCTCCGCCCGAGACGAAAATCGATAGCGCGGTGCTCGTCATGATCGAGCAATTATCGTTGCCAGAACCGAGCACCACCGAGATCGCCTGTTCGACCGCCAGGTCTTCGAGCGTGACGTCGTCGTCGCCTGGGCCGCCGTCAATGTAAACACTCTGGTTCACGATCCACATCGAACCTGTGAGCACATCGTTGCCGAGTCCGAGGGCCGCCTGGAAGACTCGATTCACGTCGATGTTCTGGACATCCACCAAGTCGTTGCCAGCCCCGGCCATGATCGAGATGTTTCCGCCGGCGATGGTGTCGATCACCGAAATCTCGTCGTTGCCGTCGCCAGTGTTCACCACCACCGAGAACTCCGTCGTTCCTGACACCCCAACGGTGTCATCCCCAAGCCCCGTGTCGATGCTCAGAGAACGGCCAACTCGAGTGTCACCGACGGTGTCGATCGCCGTGTAGACTTCGTCGCTCCCGCCCCGCGTCACAACGGCCATGCTGCTTCCCACATCGACGTCGCCGGTCGCCACAATGTCGGCTCCCGCCCCGCCGGTATACGTGAAGGTCGTGCCGACCTGGCTGGCAACGGTCACAAACACATTCGCGCCATTTCCCAGTTCAGCCGCCAGTCGGCCTTGAATCCGTGCGTTTGCAACCGCGACCGAGTCATTCTGCCCGCCACCGGTCACCAAGACTCCGCCACCCACACTGAATTCGTCGACGGGCGGCGCCAGTCCATCCATGGCGAAGAAATTCGCGGCGTCGGTGCCGAAATCGCTTAACTGCGCCAGCACATTGCCGCCGACGGAGCCGACAATACCAACGACATCGCCACCCTGCCCGCCGAGGATCGTCAGGTTGCCCGGCACCGAAAACGACTCGGCCGGGTTCACATCGTCAATCAAGCCCTGCAACGCCGCGGCATCGATGTCGCGATCGGCCAGATCCAATTCAAACGCGTCGAAGAACACGTCCGAGAGGCCCGTCGCGTCACTGGTGGCCAGCAGCACGTCGTCGCCACCATTCAATGAAACCTGGATATTGCGAATCGCTCGGGTGGTCACGAACGCGTCTTCCGACCGGTTCACGTTCGTATCGATACCAATGACGGCGTAGCGATCGTTGTCTGTGGCGACGATCGCGATGTTGTTCGCGGCGGCATCCCCGGTGATCACCAACGTTTGGCCGCGAACCGCCGCCGTCACGTTGCCTGCCATGAGTTGCCGTCCCTCCAACCCCTCGAAGGAAAGCTGGCGAGCCCCAGCGACGAACCGTCGCTGCCGCCGATTCACTCGCCGCGCTACCGCGTCTTGTCGCTGCGTCATTGCCCCGTCTCCTCTATCCGTTCGGACTTGCGATGGTCAACCTGAAAAACTGTTTCAATCGATACTATCTGGGCCTAATGGCATTTCAAGGAAAATCTCGGCGCCGCCGTCGCTAGTTTCTCGCCAGCCCGCCCAAAAACCCCGCGCAGTCCACATAATCGATACAACCGAAACCAAGCGATTCAGGGCCGCCCGAATCACTAATTCCCGATTCCCGAATTCGTCCCATGTCGGGCAAACTCGACGTCCATTCAGCGGTAGCGACTGGCGCGGCGGTAGCCGCCTTTGGAGTGCGGCGACTGCAGGCCCCGCTTTCGCCACAGCCGAACGACGCGGATCGACAATGGCGGCCACAGGCACCGCCTAGAGGGGTTCGAACGTTTTTTTCGCCCTTGCCGAGCGGTGGGAAGCTGGATAATCTCCCGAGTCAATTTTGCTTGAATTGCGGAATTCACCTTCTAAGATTACGTAGGCCCGAATTTCCGCGTAACTTCTCAGGGACGAGAGGCGTGTCATGCGAACTGCGGCGTTGGGGCTATTGTTCGCCACAGGTTTAGTGCTCGGCTTTGGCATGGTCCAGGCGGATGGACCGCTGTTGTACGGACAGCGACCCGCCGCAGTGTCGGCTCCCGTCCCCTCGGGAACGGCACGGACGGCCCAAGCCGGCGATTGCGTCGCGATGTGGAGCGATGGGACCGGCGGTCCACAGCAGCTCTTGGTGCTGGATAGCCGGACCCGGGCGCTTGCGGTGTACCACGTCGACCGCAACTCGGGTCAGGTCGTGCTGAAGAGCGCGCGTAATCTGCAGGCGGACTTGTTGCTGGACGAATTTAATAGCGGCGAACCATCGCCGCAGGAAATACGCACGTTACTGCCTCCCCGCTAAAGGTTCGAAAATGTCCCGCTTCCTCGAGCTGAACGACGCCGCGAAGATTCTGGGTGTCTCCCCGGAACAACTGATAGAAATGCGTCAAAAGGGCGACATCCACGGTTACCGGGACGGCGCCAGTTGGAAATTCAAGCCCGAGGAAGTGACACGGGTTAAGGACGAGATGGCGGCCGGCGGCACTTCGGATTCCTCGTACGAATTGGCCTTGGAACCGCCACTGGCCGACGACGATGAATCGAGTGGCGACCTGGACTCGGTTTCGATCCTGGTCAGCGACGAAGCGTTGGGCAAAAGCCCGCCGACTTCCTCGAGTACGATCATCGGCAAAAAGAAAGCTGGCCAGAGTCCGGCGGACAGCGACATCAAACTGGCTGACGACAAGCCCGGAAGCGGCCTCAATCTGCTCGACGAGGCCGGTTCGAGCGACCTGAAGCTCTCCGGCGGCTCCGGGGTGCTTGGCGGTAAAGAAGCGGCGCTGAAGTCGCCTCAAGCCGGCGGCACGGGCGATCTCTCGCTAGCCTCCGAAACCCCCGCTTCACTGGGATCCGACGCCCTAAAGATGAATACCATCGATCTGGGCGAGGAGAGCGCGCTTAGTCTGGGCGAAGATAGCGACGACTTGGTGCTGGGTGGCAGCGGGATCGGCAGCGACGTGTCGCTCGACCCGGGCGGCAGCGGCATCAATATTGGCAAGCCATCGGATTCCGGATTGTCCCTCGAAGAACCGCTGGAACTGGGCGGTTCGCAAATCGATTCGCTCGAACTGCCCGAAGACGAAGACATGGTCGCGCTCGAGGAAGCCGAAGTCGCTTCCGATCCCGACCAAGCGACGATGCTGAAACAAGACGAGGAATTCGCGTTGTCCCCCTTGGCGGACATGGGTGGCGAGGATTCGTCGGACAGCGGTTCACAAGTCATCGCCCTCGAGGATTCCGAGCAATTCGAAGCCGGAATGGCGGACATGGGTGTCGCTGGCATGGCTGGTGCCGCGATGGGGGCGGCGGGCGGCGCGATGCTCAACCCGAACATGCCCGACAACCTCGGCGGAGCTCCGATGAATTTCGGTGGCGGCATGACAGCGGGGCTAGCGCCCGGCGCTATGGGCGCGGCCGGTGCCCAGCCCGCCTACGCTCCCGGCCCCGTCGAAGCCCCGTATTCGATCTTCAACGTGCTCAGCCTATTGGCCGTGTTCATGGTCATGAGCCTGACGTGCATGTTGATGATCGACGTGTTGCGAAACATGTGGGCGTTCGATAGCTCGGCCACGATGAGTTCCAGCGTCATGGACATGATTATCGATTCGCTGAAGATGTAGCGGCCAGGCCGCTACGGTGTCGGCCCAGCCGCCCGATCGAATCCGGTCCGGGCGGAGGCAACCGACAAGTGGACGGAATCGCGAAAGGAGTCGCGAACGATGAATAAAGCCCGATGGATTGGGCGGTCAGACGACCTCTCCACAATGCGTGCCGTTGGTCCCGCCATGCGGGGTTCCGACGCCAGCACCGCCCAATCGCCGCGCGGTGGTTCGCGCCCATGCCTTGTCCGTTTGTTTCCCCGAATGCTGTTAGCGTGGCTATTGTCCGCCCCCTGCGTCGGCTGCCTCTCCACAAGCCCACCGCAGTTGGAACGATGCCAGACCGAAAAGAAACAACTGCTGTCACGCCTCGTCGACGAGCAAAAACGCGGCGAATCGCTGACGACCGAGCTGCGAACCGCCAACCAGCGACTGGCGGATGCCGAAAAGCAACTGGCCCGCGTGGTTGGCGGCGCCGGCGCAGGCCGGCTGGTCTCCGCCAATGACCTGGGGAACTCGCCGGGATCTTCCCTGTCGTGGCCCAACCCTCTGAGCGGTAGCAGCGGTATGGGAATGGGCAGCGGCGGCAGCGGCAGCGGAACCAGCAGCGGCAGCGGCGGGAACGGCAGCGGCAGCGCAATCCACAACGGCAACATGGCTGGTGGAACGAATGCGGGCGGCTTTCGCCCTCTGCAATTGGGAGCGCCACGCGACAGTCAATTCATTTCGGCGACCCCGAACAGCGCTGGGTCGGTCGGTGGTTCGCGAATGGCGAGCGGTGCGGGCACAGGTTCCGCGCCGAATTCCGCCACCGGCGATTCCCGCGGATTTGACCAACTCGCGCCTCGCAATGGTCGATCCGAATCGGGTTGGATGCCACGTTCGGCGGGAAACGCGGCCAACGCCGCATCTTCGGGGTCTTCGGGAATCGCTCCCGCCATGCCGCCTCGCTAACCCGATTGCACACGTGCCAACCACGAAAGCCAAATCTGTTTGGCCGTTCGCCCCACCCGCCAACCGTGCGAAACGGAGGAGTCTCGCACTGCTTGGTTTGAGCCTGCGCAGCGGCGGGATCGCACCTCAGGTCATCGCCCGCGTTTTCCGGATCGCGAACGGATCGTGCTCATCCCCTCGCCCGCTCACTTGGTGAGGATCAGTTTCCCGTTGCGCGTCTCGCGGAGCTGATAGTCCATTCCTCTGTAGCGGATGCAGACTGTCTTGCGTCCGGCGGACATCGCCTCCCACTCGAGCACGAGGCCGTCGTCGTTGCGAGCAGGTGGACTCGATGCGCCACCTCCCGCCGTGTGCGACGCTGGCTCTGAAATTCCCGTCCCGTTTTTTTCGCCCGTCATGCGCTGTCCCCGTTGCGAACTGAACCTCGCCATGTATATTGAGACTCAGTATCAAAGTCAATCGTCGTTCACCTGGGATTGGGGATCGACGAGTCCGTAGCCAGCACCGGCCGGCCCAGGCGACTTCCGATCGAGTTCGCTTGGCCGCTGCCCTAGCCAGCCACGTTGCCGCGTTCGCCGCACGATCGTTCGTGCTGGTCGAACAACCGCTTCTGGAAATCGTTGGGAAAGGGTGCCCACCATGGCTCTCGAACTGCTCGCGACAGCCTGTTCCGGTTTCGTCTCCCGAATCGCTCGACGCGTTCCGCCTTGCGCTGGCGCGGCCGGATTCGCGAATGCTTCCTGCGAATCGCCCGTCGAGACATGTTCCCGGTGCCTCGGAAAATCCTCGCGGAGACGTGGATTCACGCTCGTCGAACTGCTGGTCGTGATCGCAATCATTGGCGTCTTGGTGGCGTTGTTGCTTCCCGCCGTGCAGGCCGCTCGCGAAGCGGCTCGTCGCATTCAATGCACCAACAATCTGAAGCAGATCGGTCTTGCCCTGCAAACCTACGAGTCGGCTCACGGCACGTTCCCGCCGGGATTTATTTCCCGTGTGACCGGTGTATGGCCCGGTGGAGCCAACGATCCGGTGCCGGAAGTTGGTCCGGGATGGAGTTTTTTCGCCCTGCTACTGCCGCAGATGGAGCAGTCGGGTTTGCATGGGACCGTCAATTTCAATTTGCCGATCACGGACATTGCCAACCAGCCTGCTCGGAGCACCCGGGTTTCCGCTTTCCAGTGCCCATCCGATGCGTGGTCGGGGCCGGTGACGGTGTGGCCCGCGTCGCTTGGCCTCAGCGACTTATCGCATACCAGTTACGTCGGCTGTTTGGGCGGTGGCGATCCGGCTAACTCGCCCGCTTACACGGCGCTCTACGAAGAGCAGCCGTTCAATGGCATCTTCCACCGCAATGCCGGCGTTCGCCACGCGGACATCACCGACGGCACCTCGAACACCATCGCCCTGGGGGAGCGGGCGAGCATGTTCACGCCGAATGGATGGGCGGGCGTGATCCCGACCGCTCAAACGGTGTTTTCGCCGCGGGTCGCTCAGCGACGTGGACAAACGGTTGGGCAAACCGCTCGACCGGCGATCACCATGGCCGCGGTTCACGTCCGCTCTGGTGGCCCCAACGCGCCGACGGGAAGTCCGGGCGGCTTCTGGAGTGCCCACACCGGCGGCTGCCTGTTTCTGTTGATGGACGGCTCGACCCACACGATTTCCACGACGGTCGATCTCCGCGTCTTTCGGGCGATGGCCGGGCGAAACGATGGGATTCCCGTAACGCTGCCGTAAGCGTCCCGTCGACGGCAAGGCGCCAACAGGTCTGCTTGGGCGAGGCAGGCACGGACTACCTTTCGGCCGCCTGACATCTATAATCACGACGGCAGGGACGGCAGCGGCGACGTGCCGCCCCGCCACCTCCCACCGCCCGTGATCCTCCCTCGCGCCGCAACACCGATCCGTCTCGCGTCGCCTGCTCGAACCGCGGCGCCGCGAGATCGCCGTCGCTGTCTAGCGCACTGGTGAAATCCATTCGCATGATGTCCCAAGATTGCCCACGAGCGTCGCGGGTCGCGCCCCGTGGCTCGGCTAACCGCGTCTCCGCCCGCGCCGGCCGTTCCGTCGAGCGGCCGAAATCGACTTGGCGCGGGAACTCTGGGCGTTGGAAAGGTACGCACTGGCGTCCTCCCTGCGTTAGTCCAATCGGCGCTCGCCCCGTCTCTGCTGGCCCCGTCTCTGCTCGCCCCATCGGCACTGGCCCCGTCTCTGCTGGCCCCGTCTCTAATGGCCCCAACTTCAAGGGTGCCATCCTCACTGGGTTCGTGACGATGCTGGCGTGTTTGTTCGTCGGTTGTTCGAAGCCCGAGTCGGTGCGAAAGTACCGGATTCCT
>CAIXSC010000202.1 GCA_903921945.1 uncultured Planctomycetaceae bacterium | reverse complement strand
CGCGACGCGCCGCCGACGCCACCCGCCATGTTGGCAACCGCGCAAGCGGCGCGCGTCGAAGTTCGCCGCTGAATCGGCGACTCACCGCAGGTAAAACGCCTCATTCGCAGCGGTCGTTGAATGATCCCAAATGAGTTGGTGTGCTATCAGTTTGTCAACTCGGTATCCACAATCCAGCCGAATGTCCTAATCATGGGCGGGACACGCGAGTTGGAGTGGAAACATGATCTGTTGCGGCTCCGCATCCAACGCTTGATTCCGCCCTTTCAATTTAGATAGGTATCGATGTCCATCACGCTGTGGAAGACTCCAAGAATCAAGATATCCCCATCGCCTGTCAGGAGATAAGGAATCCGATAGTTACCGAAAATGATTTCGCGCACATGGCGATCTGTGATGGGTTCGTATCTCTGCCCTAACTCCGGGAACGTCAGAAGCAGTTGCACCTTCGAGTAGATTCCAGCAACGACCCTGGCCGCAGATTGTGGGTTATCGATTGCGATGTATTCGTGGATCTCCCGAAGCCGATCGATTGCCCCGGAGGTCCATGTTATCTCAGCCATGAGTCAATTGATTTCTTGACATCGGCGTCGCACTTGACTCGGGCCTCGCCTGCATCCTTGAGTCCTTGCTGAATCATTCGGGCATATGCTAGTTCACGCAGCAAGGTATCATAGGAGCTATCGTCGGGTTGCCGGGAGATAATGTCCACCATCTCTTCTTTCGCAGTCGCCATGGCCTTCTCCAGTTCTGAAAACGATCCAAGTATCCTGACAAGACGATTGCGGTCGTGCCAACAACGCGCAGAAGCGGTCCGAACATTCGCGCTAACCGTGCCGTCTGCTAGAAGCGTGAAGCTCTACCGGAGGTTTTGGTAGGCGGCGACGGCGAGTTGGTCGCAACGCTCGTTTTCCGGGTGGCCGCTGTGGCCGCGGACGTGCGTGAAACGCAACTTGTGGCGGCTCGCGAGCGCGTCGAGCTGTTGCCAGAGCTCGACGTTCTTCACGGGGTCCTTCCCACGTTTCCAGCCACGTGCTTTCCAGTTCGGAAGCCACTCGGTAAGACCCTGGCCGACATACTTGCTGTCAGTGAACAAGTGGACGCGGCAGGGCCGCCGCAACGCCTCCAGGCCACGAATGACCGCGAGCAATTCCATGCGGTTGTTCGTCGTTTCCCGCTCAGCCCCGGATGCCTCCTTTTCGATGCCCGTCGATAGATGCCGCAAGATGTATGCCCATCCGCCTTTTCCGGGATTGCCGCTGCACGCGCCGTCCGAGTAGAGCTCGACCAGCGGCCAAACGTCGTTTCCGCCATTCGCGCTGTTCGCCGAATCCGGGACGCTTGCGTTCGCGGACAAGCCGCTCGAGCTTTCCACGCTCGGACCAGCGGTGGAAGCGGCCATGGAAGCGGCCATGGAAGCGGCAGGGGTTTCCGGAGTTGACGGTGGCAAGTTCATCGACATTCAAGAATTCAATCGGAAGAGGGGATTGGGTGAGCGAAACCATCGAGTCGAGCCGACGCGCACCAGCACGTCGACTCGCTCCAACGTTGCTCATTCCTGGGAACTCGGGGACTGCGGCGTTTTGCTCGAAACCGCGGCCCCCACGCCCGCGCTGGCGAACGACGAGCTGGTCGCTGCGGCGGACGTGGAAGCAGCCGAGCCGGCGGCAGACGCGGTGGCGGCAGCCAACGTTGTCGCCGGTGGTGTCCAAGCCGGGCGAGTGGCGTCGTCGAGCCGGCCGCTAAACGGCGAGTCGAAGCGGGCCGGCTCGCCGCGGTTCCAGGGCACGATGATTTGAAAAGTGCTGCCGCGGCCCAGCTCGCTTTCGACGCTCACTTCGCCGCCCAAAAGCTTGCACAGTTCGCGGACGATCGAAAGGCCGAGGCCCGTGCCGTTGTAGCGTCGGGTGAGCACATCCTCGCCCACCACCGCGCGGCCTTGCCGGAATTTCTCGAAGATGATTTCGCAATCCTCGGGTGCGATCCCGACCCCCGTGTCGGCGACGGTAAGCACCAGCCGGCCGGACGTCTCATCCAGCCGAGCGGAGACCGTGATGCGGCCGCCCTCGGGCGTGAACTTGATAGCGTTCGACAATAGGTTGGTGAGGATTTGTTGGATTTTGCCTTGGTCTTGGTACAGGAACGGCAAATCGTGGACCACGTTCACGAGCAAGTCGATGTTCTTTTCCTCGGCGAGCGATCGCACCATATCGCATTGGGATTGGACCAACGCCTCGATGGAGAACTCGGTTGGCCGGACGTCCATGCGGCCCGCCTCGACTTTCGCCAGATCCAGAATGTCGTTGATCATTTCGAGCAGCACGCGGCCCGATTTCTGGATGTTTTGCGCGTAGCGCCGCTGTTTGTCGTTGAGCGCTTCCAAGCCTTGGAGCACCTCGGAGAAGCCGATGATGCTGTTGAGCGGCGTGCGCAGCTCGTGGCTCATGTT
>CAIXSC010000201.1 GCA_903921945.1 uncultured Planctomycetaceae bacterium | reverse complement strand
GTGATGGGGTTGGTCGCAGGCGAGTGATGAGTTGCCCAAAACGCACACCCTGCCCTTCTCCAGCCCACCAAAATCGCAAACCCGGCAACCAGCAATCAGCAACCAGCAAGCCACTAGCAACTAGCAACCAGCAACCAGCAACTAGCAACTAGCAACTAGCAACTACCAACTAGCCCCGTTGCCATCGAGTGCGTGGTTCGTTAGCGTCGGGCGTTTTTGGAGGACAGGGCATGCGACTAGTGACTTACGTGAGCGCGGGCGGGCCGCGAGTGGCAGGGGTTCGAGGCGGCGAGTACGTCGATTTGGCGCAGACCGACCCCAGTTTGCCGTCCACACTCAAGGGACTGCTGGCGGCTGGACCGGACGCGCTACGGCGGGCGGCGGCGGCGATTGCAACGGGCCCAGGGTTCGCCGCCGCGGGGGTTTCGCTCTTGGCTCCGATTCCCGATCCGGAAAAGGTGATCTGCATCGGCTTGAACTACGCCGACCACGCCGCGGAGTCGGGCGCGGCGATTCCGACCGAGCCGGTCGTGTTCAACAAGTTTCCGACCGCCGTGCATGCGCCCGGCGCGCCGATCGTGCTGCCCAAGTGTTCCGACCAAGTCGATTACGAAGCCGAACTGGTGGTGATCATCGGTACCGGCGGCCGCCACATTCCCGTCGAACAGGCACTCGCGCATGTCGCCGGCTACGCTTGCGGCCATGATGTGTCGGCTCGGGATTGGCAGCTCCGCAAGCCGGGCGGCCAGTGGCTGCTCGGAAAGACCTTCGACACCTTCGCGCCGTTCGGACCGGCGTTGGTCACGTCCGACGAAGTTGGCGATGCGGGCTCGCTGCGGATCGCGTTGCGAGTGGACGGACAGACGCTGCAAGATTCGAACACGCGGCAACTGATCTTCCGCATCGATCAATTGGTCTCGTACGTTTCCGGTGTTTGCACGTTGAAGCCTGGCGATGTGATCTTCACCGGCACGCCGCCCGGTGTGGGTGCCGCACGAAAGCCGCCCATTTTCCTCCGGCCTGGCAACCGTGTTGAAGTGGAAATCGAGCGCCTGGGGATTTTGGAGAATCCTGTCGTCGGCGAGTAGCTGGGGGGACTGGGCACGCTTCGCCGGCCTCGACTTTGCGGATTATTCGGACCGAATCGATTTTTCGAGCGTCGGTGCCGAAATGTATCCCCTAGCGGGAGCCGGAAAGCGATATGGAATTTCGTCGGGGCGGACAATCCAACCAGCGGCGGCGTCGTGTGCTGAAGGAAGACGCGGGAGGGGACGCCCCTGCCGGGTCCGAGCCGGCGGCCGAACCGGCGCCGCGTCGTCGTCGCCGGTCGTCCGCGTTGGCGAGCCGCACCTATACGGACGCGGCGCTGGTGGAAAACCAACCGCGAATCACCGACTTGATTCCCCAGCGTCTCTGGACACTGGCCGTCACGGTGCTAAGCGCGCTGGCGGCCGTCGCGCTCGTGCTTGCGCTATACGCGCATTCCGATTGGGGAGCCCGCTGGCTGGGTGAACAAAACCTCGCCGCGCTCCATCCGATGACTCGCGGCAGCTTGTCGTCGTGGCTGTCGTCGGCTCTGCTTGGATTGGCGGCGATCGGCAGCGTCGCCGTCTTTTCCATCCGCCGTCATCGGATTGACGACTACAAAGGCCGGTATCGAGTCTGGCTGGGAATGTCCGCGGCCTGTTTGTTGGCGAGCATCGACGCGACAACGACGTTGCATCGCGTTCCCCAGCAGGCGTTGCAGGTGGTGGCGACAAGGTACGCGGCCGGCACGTCGCTCGGCGAGTACCCCGGGTTTTGGTGGATCGCGTTCAATTTGGCGGCCGTCGTGGCGATCGCGGCGCGGCTGAGCGTCGAGGTGCGTCGCAGCGCGGGCGCGGCCGGCTGGGTGGTGGTAGCCGCCGCGAGCTACTTGGCGGCGGGCGCCGTCGAGCTCGAATTCTTCACGACGCCGTCGCCGTTTGTGGACGTGTTGATGCAGGCGGCGGCGAAGCTCTTTGCCGACGCCGCACTGCTGTTCGCCGTTACCGCGTACGCCCGCTATGTCTACCTGGATTCGCAAGGAATCCTGGCTCAACGCCGAGCCGAGCGACTGGCCCGCAAACGAGCGGCCGCGGCCGAACGCGAGGCCCGCAAGGTTGCCAAGGCCGAAGCTCGAGCGGCCGCGCAAGCGGAAAGGGACCAGCGACGAGCGGACGCCGAGCGGTTGAAAGAAGAGAAACGGGCAGCCGCGACCGCTCGCCGCGCAGCCGCCAAGGCGGTGGATGCGAAGGCCGACACGGCCACCGTCGAGTCGTCGAAGCCGGCCGCCGCCAAACTGGAAACGGCCAAGTCGGACAACGCGAAACGTGACATGGCCAAGCCAGAGGCCAGCAAGGCAGAGAGCAGCAAGGCAGAGAGCAGTAAGACAGACAGCGGCAAGGCAGACAGCGGCAAGGCAGACAGCGGCAAGGCAGAGAGCGGCAAGGCAGAGAGCGGCAAGACGGAGGCTGCGAAAGTGGTAGCCGCGAAGCCCTCAACGCCGTCCGCAGCACCTGCCGTCTCGGCGACGGGTGCGGCGCCGAAGTCTTCGACGACGCCGGCCGCTGCGTCCTCGGCGTCGACTGCGTCGGTGGCGGCTTCGAAGGCGATTTCGCCCGAGTTGGACGACGATGCGGACGACGAGGACGCCGACGGCGACGAGCAAGACGCTGGAATGTCACGTGCCGAGCGCAAACGCCTGAAAAAACTCGCCCGACGCGAGAACCGCCGCGCGGCGTAGAGGGCGACACGCTCGATCATCACACACCAAGCCACGGTCGTTTCAGAATGAATGGTCGGCCATGCCGACGTGGCATGGGGGCGAACCAACGCTGTCTCGCTCTTTCCGCGATGGACCTTCGGTGTGACGTGTCCCAGGGCGGCGCTGCGCGGCTTCGCCGCTTCGCTTTGCCCTGGGCTGAGATGTCAGCCCCCGTCGACGCATACCGCTACGTCATCGCGGTTCTTTCGCCACCATTGGTTGCGCGCATCTCTGTGGGCTCTGTCGGTTCTTTCGACTCCGGAGACTGCGTACGCCTGTGTGGGCTGGGGCCTCGCTCCGCTCGGCCTCACACGGCTGGGAACTTGTTCTTGCCCTCGCTCCGCTCGCGGGAACTGGGCTCACGATCCGTCCTGAACTCGGACGAGCCGAAAGCCCAAGTACCCGAGCCGGTTCCCGGGCGGGAACTCGCCCCGGACGCGCAGCGGACGTTGCGGGCGATGCTGCACCAGCTACCGCCGCGGACG
>CAIXSC010000200.1 GCA_903921945.1 uncultured Planctomycetaceae bacterium | reverse complement strand
GTGCCGTCTTCGTCGGTGCCGGCCGCAGCGACCGCGATGCCCTGGGTGCGTCGGGGACCGAAACGTTGGCAACGTCTGCTCCCTAGGTGGATCGCTGTCGCCGCCGTATGCGCCTTCGTCGGCGCGATCGCGCTGCGAACCACGCAGCAGCATCGGTTCCATGCGAAGGCGACACGGTCCGCAAATCCCACCACGCCCACGATTCATCCGAACACCGCCGAATCCACCGCCGAATCCACCGACCAAGGCCCCGACCAATCCGTCGCCCAACAAGCAGCTGACATCGCAGGCCCGGCGGGAACGCAGGGGCAATATCGCGAGCGCAATGGAGTCGAGAACGCCGTCGCCAGTGTTCCAGCGACACTCGAATCGGCCGCCGATGCGGGCGATCCCACGAGCGCCCCGACCTACCGCTCGCGAATGCTCGGAGCGTTCGGCGCGCTCGTCGACCAACAGTCCGAGGTATTTGGCGATACAGACAGTGGCGTGCGTCGCGAACTGGACAGTGGCTTGTCGGTCGCGGACGACATTCTGGCTAATGCCCGGGAAGCGAACCGTCGCGCGATACGGGAAGCGAACCGGCAAGTGCGATGGGTCGACCGCTCGCCGGCACTGTTGGTGATCCTGGTTCCCGGACTGTCCCGCGAAGCGCTTGGCTGTTACCGCGAAGTGGTTGATGCCGCCAGTCCGTCACCCGCCATCGATCGTCTTGCTGGTGACGGCATGCGGAGCGACGGGTTTGCGTTCGCTGGTCGGGTTCGCATGCAGGGGTCACAGGGCGAGTCATCAGGGGAAAGGATCGAGCCGTCCCGAGCCGAGCGCGACGATTCGCTCACGCGGCTCCCGCGACTGCTCTGGGAGAGTGGCTATGCGACGAGCGCGCTGGGCGACACCGGCCCTGGCGGGGCCTCGGCCGGCGACGAATCCTGGTGGGAATCGCGCTTTGGGTGGTCAGCTGAGATGGCCGACGCCCCGACCACGCAATGGCCGTTTCCCACCAGCGTGCTGACCAACGGGCGATCGATGCGGATCGCGAACAACGTGGATCGCCAGGCGCCGATACGTGATTCGCGACCGACGGTCGATGCCGCCAAGAGTTTGCCCGCAGAGGGCTCGGCCGCGTCGCGGCGGTCATTCGCCGAGGTGCTCCTGGATGAGGCGTCGAGCGTCACGCGGGCGGCAAGCGGCGGGAGCAAGGGAATGAAACGTCCGCTGGCCTTGGTTGTGCGGACACCGTTCGCGTGGTGGCAAGCCCTCGCCGCTCGCCAAGCTTCTTCCCTGGACAAGGTTTCGGGACCATCGGAATCGCAATCGTCGGACGACGCAGTGCGGGAGCTAGACCGCTTTGTCGAACAGTTGGTAGCCGGTTTTCGGCCGCGGCGAGCTCCTTCCACGTTGATCGTGATCGCGGGCCTCCCGAGCGGCGGGGAGGCAACAGGAGCCCGGAATACGAGCGGCCTTGGGCCGTTGGTCGTTCACTGGCCGAACAAAGTGCCAGCAGGGCTGCGCACGGTCGCGCTAC
>CAIXSC010000199.1 GCA_903921945.1 uncultured Planctomycetaceae bacterium | reverse complement strand
CAGATCTACCGCCAGCAGTTCGAGATAAGCGCGGACCAGCGGCAGCCCGACGACAGCCAGTGGACCGGCGCCGAGATCCGGGCATGCTGTCGCTTGGCGGCCTTGCTCAATGTGCCACTGACGGCGGCGGCACAGAATGTCGTGCCCGTGGCGGTCACCTCAGCCGAATCGGTCGAGCGGCTGCGGACGTGGGCCAGCGGCCGCTGCCTGAACGCCGATCAGCCGGGCATTTATCAGCTCGGGGGTACGGGAGCGACTAGCGCCAGCGGCTCGCGGCGACAGCTGAGTCGGGATTCGTCGCGGAACTGATTTGTCACGTGTGTTCGCAGCGTTAGTTGTCACGTCGTGCGGACGAGGCAAGCGACAACGGCTTCCGTCGGGCGAGTTTGTCGAAGTGTTTATTCTTCAGAGTAACTCTTCCCAATGTGCCGGATCGCGTCGCAGGTCCGCGACGGCGACGATCTGAATGTCCTCCGACGAGACGTGATACAGCAATGCGAAAGGAAAGCGATGAACAAGACAGCGCTGAACGCGCGGCGAGACATGGACCCACGTTTCGGGGTGCCGAGCAATTCGCTCCATCGCCTCGGCAACTGCGGCCAAGAAGCGGTCGGCTAGGCCCGCTTGTTGGTCCTCGTAATACTCGGCCGCCGCGGCCAATTCGCGATACGCGGCCGAAGTCAAACGAACGTTCATCGCCGGTGCCGCGCTTGCAACTCTTGCAAAGCTTGCCCAGCGTCAACCAGTGGCAGCTCTCCCGCCCGCACGGCGTCCACGCGACGTTCGGCTTCCACCGCCCAGCGTTTGGTCCGCTCGTGAACGTCGTCCGGGAGCAGCGATTCCCACAGCACTTCGACCAGATGAATGCGGTCCGTTTCGGGGAGCGATAGCAATTGGTGCTCGAAGTCGGCTAATGACACCAGCGCGTCCTCCAGGGAATAACTCGTCGATGTCGTGATTCTATCCGCTGGCCCGTCCGCCGTCTGCACAATCCCCTCACGACGCTTGCCCCGAATTGGCGTCGCCGTGCGTCTTCCTACGTCTTGAGACGTCGAAGTTCTGAATTCACCGTCTCACCACGCAGGTCGTCTTGTCACCCTTCGCCCGTCGCGAGGGGTGTTTCTTGTTTGCGTGTGCGTCGCCGTTTGCGCATGCGTTTTCGTATCTCGCGCCGCTTGGGTGCGGTGCCACTGTTCAGAGGAGCCCCAACATGGGAATGGACGTATGGGGCCGGACGCCGAGTGCGCCGGCCGGACAGTATTTTCGGGCCAACATTTGGTCCTGGCGGCCGATCCACGCTTTGTGTGCGGAACTTGGGCGCGATTTGTTTGATGACGAGACGCTGAGCCGCATCGGCGTCAACGTCGGCGCTGGGCTGGCCGACCAGGAGACCTGCACACAGCTCGCGGAGCGCTTCGATCAGTGGCTGGAACATCACGCGCCGATCAGTAGCCGAGGCGGGACTCGAACCCGTCGATCTAACCACCTGTGACGACACGACGTTAGCAAAACTCGGCTTGCAGCGCGCTGCATTTTCCGGTGCAGTTCTTGTCGAAGTGCCCGATCGACACTACATCAGCGTCTACGACATCCAGCGGGCCGTGGCCGACAAGGCGACCGTCCCCATCTACTACGAAAGCCGGATCGCCAAACTCGGCCTGAACGCCGCCGAGGTCCCGAAGCTCGACGCCGAGTTCGACGAAATTACCGAGGGAGAGGAAGAGGCGAGCCGCGAGAAGCTCAAGTCGAAGTGGGCGGCAATCGAGGTCCTCGTGGGCGATCCGAAGCGGCTCGCACTGATCGCCGCCGACGTGGTGGCCCACTTCGAGAAGCGCTGGGAGGCACTCGACGGCAAGGCGATGGTGGTCTGCATGAGCCGCCGGATTTGCGTGGCGCTGCATGACGCGATCCTCAAGCTGCGGCCCGACTGGGCCAGCATCCCTGGCGACGACGCCGAAGCGGGAACGAACACCGGCAAGAAGTGCGTCGTGAAGATCATCATGACAGGCAGCGCCGACGACGGTCCCGACTGGCAGCCGCACATCCGCAACAAGGAACGGCGCCGCACCCTGGCGACTCGGTTCAAAAACCCCGCCGATCCCTTCCGCATCGTGATCGTCCGCGACATGTGGCTCACCGGTTTCGACGCGCCGTGTTTGCACACGATGTACGCCGACAAGCCGATGCAGGGGCACGGCCTGATGCAGGCGATCGCCCGCGTGAACCGAGTGTTCCGCGACAAGCCGGGCGGCTTGGTGGTCGATTACCTGGGGCTAGCCGACCAACTGAAGAAGGCGCTCAACACGTACACGGAAAGCGGCGGCAAGGGGAACCCTGCGCCCGACAACGAGTTGGCGGTCGAAGTGATGCTCGAAAAGTACGGCATCGCCCGCGACATACTGCACGGCCACGATTGGTCGAAATGGACAACCGGCACGCCGGCCGAGCGGCTCCAACTGATCCCCGCCGGCCAAGAAGTCATCCTCTCGCAGCCCGACGGCAAGAAACGGTTCGTGCGGGTCGTGACGGAGCTTTCGCAGGCATTCGCGCAGTGTTCGGCGAGCGACGCGGCGACCGAACTGCGCGACGATATCTCGTACTTCCACGCGCTCCAGTCCGCGTTAAACAAGCAGGATGTCGGCTCGCGAAAAACGCCCGAGCAGCTCGACGCGGCCGTGCGGCAACTCGTCTCAAAGGCGATCACGACCGAGGGGCAGGTGATCGACGTTTTCACGGCCGCCGGCTTGAAACGGCCCGACATCAGCATCTTGTCGGATCAATTCTTGGCGGAGGT
>CAIXSC010000198.1 GCA_903921945.1 uncultured Planctomycetaceae bacterium | reverse complement strand
GCTCCCTGGTCGTCGCCGTCGTTCATCGGCGTTCCCAACAACGCGGCCAGTCCCCTACCCAGTCGTCGATCCTTCGTCATGCGGTCGCTCCCTCTTGGCTATCGATTGAGAATCTCTTGGCACAGTTCCACGTAAGCCCGAGTGCCACGGGATCGGGGTTGGTAGTCCAACACCGACAGTCCATGGCTGGGCGATTCCGATACCGCGACGTCCCGCGGGATCACCGAGTCGAAGACGATGTCCCCGAAGAATTCGCGGACTTCGTTTTCCACTTCCCTAGTCAGTTCCAGGCCGGCGTCGTACATGGTCAGCAAGATGCCGCCGAATTCGAGCCGCCCTGGCTGGCGCTGCATCACGCCACGAATGACCTGGATCATTTGCGTGAGCCCCTCCATCGCGAAGTACTCGCACTGGATCGGCATCAGCACTTCGGTCGAGGCGGCGAGCGCCGCTTGGGTCAGCGGTCCGAGCGATGGCGGGCAGTCGATCAAGACGAAGTCGAAGGCGTTCATCCCCGTCGCCAGATGTTGGCGCAGCGTCGATGACTCGCCTTGTTCCCCTTGAGCCAGGACTTCGACGTCCTGAAAGCTGCGGCTGCCCGGCAAGACTTGCAGGCCCGCGACACGCGTGTCGAGCAGCGCTTCGCGGAGCGGTTTTCGCAGCACCAACGCGTGCCGCTCGGTCGGAGCCAGCCCCAGTCCAGACGTGGCGTTGCACTGCGGATCGAGATCGATCAGCAAGGTGCGTTGGCCGGACTTGGCGAGCGCGGCAGCCAGGTTGATGGCTGTCGTCGTCTTGCCCACTCCGCCCTTCTGATTCGCCACGCAGAGAATCCGTCCCACCGCTCGGCCTCCTTTCCGAACGGGCGGATTCTAGTCGGGAACGCCCTCCAGGGAGAACGCCAGTTTCACGTGGAACGGCGAGGCGATCGGGAGAACGGCCGGATTGTTAGATGCGACAAAAAGACTCTCGGACGCATAGGACGTCGGGACGATCGCTCGTCCGAGCCGCTCGCACACCGCGCTCCTTGCGGTGTGCCACGTGAAACACAAGCCGCGTCGCCGGCGACGTGAAGGTCACCGACGTGAAGGTCACCGACGTCGCTGTCACCGATCACTCGAGCGGGTTGAAGACCAGACCGCTCAGCAGCTTGGGATAGAAGTAGGTGCTCTTCGCCGGCATCCGCTCGCCGTGCTCGCTAATCGCTTGCACGTGGTTGACGGTCGCGGGCATGACGAGCGCCGCGAGCTCGAAGCGGCCACCCTGGCCCATCTGGCCGGTCGCGTCGCGTCCGACCGCGTCGCCTTGCACCAACCCCTGTTCGACTTCTTCCACCGAATGCACGTACATCGGCTTGGGCAGGTTCGTCGCGGAGAGCAGGTTTTCCATCACCAGGCGATGGAGCAACGCGACGCCCAGCGATTGCCAGTCGGCGCTGTGTTCGGGAGCCAGCTCGGCGATCCGCGCGACGCCGGCCGGCGTCACCGACGCCAACGTCCACTGATCATCCTTCGCGGTGTAGAACGCGAGCGTGCCCTGTTCGCCGGCGACCTCGATTTCTTCCCACACGGCCGACGCGCGACTCGGTCCGTTCCCCGCCGACCGCGTCGTGAAATAGCCGCCCAGCTTCCCGGCCAGTTCGGCGGCCGTCATCGGCGCCATTCCCCGGAACAGCCGATGCGTGGGCAACACGATCATGCCCGGATCGTTCATGCTGACGCACATCGTCAACACATAGTTGGCCGGGTGCGTGTCGCTGATCGGGCCGGCCGCCGCGAGCTGATCGCGATAGTTGATCGCCGTCTCATAGCGGTGATGG
>CAIXSC010000197.1 GCA_903921945.1 uncultured Planctomycetaceae bacterium | reverse complement strand
GCCTCCAGCACAGCGTCCGCTGGGGCCGCATCCACCCCTTGGACCGCTTCGGCAATGACTAGGGGCTCTTCGCCGCTCGTCTGGTGCTCGTCCTCGGCCATGATGCATCTGTCCAACGTAGAAGAGGGAAAGTGGATCGAACCCGCGATTACCGTGGCCGAGGCCATCGGGCCTAGGAGGGCCGCATTTCGCCCTAACGGCAAAAGGGCGGCTCGCAGAGATCACGCAATCAGTTCAGGAACTACCCGGCCATGCACGTCCGTTAAACGATAGTCGCGTCCGGCGTAACGATAAGTCAGTTGTTCGTGGTGGAAACCGAGCAAATGGAGCATGGTCGCGTGCAAGTCGTGGACATGGACCGGCTTGTCGACGGCCCGGAATCCGAACTCGTCCGTCGCCCCGTGGGCGTAGCCGCCGCGGACGCCGCCGCCCGCCAGCCAGCAGGTGAATCCGTAATGATTGTGGTCGCGGCCGTTGAGCTGTGGAAGTTCGGCGACCGGCGTGCGTCCGAATTCGCCACCCCAGAGCACCAGTGTCGACTCCAGCAGACCACGTTGCTTGAGGTCGGCGAGGAAGGCGGCGATCGGACGGTCCCATTGCTCGGACAGCGAACGATGCTGTTTTTCCAGGTCGCTGTGGTTGTCCCACGGCTGGCCGGCGCCGCTCCAAACCTGCACAAATCGCACACCGCGTTCCAGCAACCGCCGGGCAATCACCAATTGACGGGCGTGTGTGCCGGGGCCGTAATCGTCGAGTAGCCAGCGCGGCTCGCGCTGAAAGTCAAACGCCTCCGCCGCTTCGCTCTGCATGCGGTAGGCCAGTTCGAATGTTTGCAGCCGGGCTTCCAACGGCGCGGCATGCGATCGCCGCGTGGCATGCTCTTCGTTCAGTCCCTGGAGCAGATCCAGTTGGCGGCGCTGATCGGTGGACGACAGTCGCGCGTTGCCGAGATTGGCGATTAACTGCCGGGCATCGGTATGCTGCGAGTTGACATAGGTGCCTTGATAGGCGCCGGGCAGGAACGACGACCGCCAGTTCTGCGTTGACACGATCGGGTAGCCGCCGGGACACATCGCGACAAAGCCCGGCAGGTTTTGATTTTCGCTCCCCAGGCCATACACCACCCACGAGCCCATGCTCGGACGCGACTGCCGCCCCTCGCCGCAATTCATCAACATCAACGACGGCTCGTGGTTGGGCACGTCGGCTTGCATCGATCGGATCACGCACAGTTCGTCGGCATGGGTGGCGGCCGTGCGCGCGAACAGCTCGCTGATTTCCAAACCGGACTGGCCGTACCTTTGGAATTTGAATGGCGAACGCATGGCCGCGCCGGTCTTTCGCTCAGTCCGCAGATTGGTCGCCGGGAGCGGTTTGCCGTGATACTGTTCGAGCAACGGTTTGGGATCGAAGGTGTCGACTTGCGACGGTCCTCCGTTCATGAACAGATGCACGACCCGTTCGGCACGCGCCGCGAAATGCGGTCGCCGAGGGGCCAGCGGCAACGCGCGGGCGGGCGAGAGCCCGCTTCCTTCGGAATTCGGGGAGCTCGCCTGCTGCTCGGCGCCCAGCAGTTGCGCGGCCGCCATCAGGCCGACGCCCATGCCACAGCGGCTCAACAGCTCCCGTCGCGACAAGTTGATCGGAGGCTGAACGATTCGCAATGAGCTGTCCATGAGCGCGCGCCTTTCGACCAACACGGAACGACTAATCGATGAAGAGGAACTCGTTCGCCATCAGAAGAGCGTGGGCGATCCGCTCCCACGGCGCGTTCACCATGGGATCGGCGGCGAAGGCGACGACGCGCTCTTGCTCCGAAACGGTCGCCGCTCGACCGTACAGCAACTCGAACAGTCGTTGGGTGCGGGCGGCGGGCGAGGACTCGGCGGCCAGTGCCGGGTGAATCGCGACACGTTTCGCCACTTCGTGGACGAAGCCGTTGTTCATCATGAACAGGGCCTGTGGGGGGACGGTGGTTTGATCCCGTTGCGGACTGCTTTGCGCTGGATTGGGAAAATCGAACGTGGTGAGCAGTGGCGGAACATCCAGCCTATCGATGAAGCCGTACAGTGTGCGGCGCGGCACGATCGCATCGCCGAGCAAGTTGACCGAGGGCCCGCCCTGGCGCCGATCGAGACTGTCGGCCACGGCGAGCATCGCATCCCGGAATGGCTCGAATTCCAGCCGACGGGGATTCATCCGCCACCACCATCGGTTTTCCGGATCGGTCCCGATCGCCTCGGGACGCTCGACGCTCGCTTGCCGAAACACGGCTGACGTAACCAGCCGGCGATGCAGCGACTTGAGCGACCAGTCGCCGCGGAGGAATTCGCTGGCCAGATAATCGAGCAGAAGCGGGTGTGTGGGTGGTTCGCCACGCAAGCCGAAATCACCCGGGGTCCGCACGATGCCCGCACCCAAATGGTGCAGCCACAGGCGATTCACCATGACCCGAGCCGTCAGCGGATTGCTCGCGCGGGCGATTTCCCGAGCGAATTCCAAGCGGCCACTGCCTTCCTGAAACGGCTCCGACCTTGGATTCACCGCCAGAAGGAATTGTCGCGGCGCCGGTTCGCCGAGCCGATTGGGGTTGCCGCGGAGGAAGACTCGAGCGTCGAAGGGCGTCGCCGAGTCGCGAAGGGCCAACGCGCGCGGCGGCGCGCCGGCGCCGGAAATCAAATGCGATTCCACGTCTTTCAATAACTTTTGATACTCGCCCTGCGACGCGCGATCGGGAAGCAGTGTGAGAAAACCCCAGCCGAGCAGGACGGGAACATCCGGCGGCGCGTCGGGACCGTACAGCACCCGCCGGAGCTGTTCGGCGGCGGCGTCTTCCAGGCCGCCGGGCGGCGCGCGATGATCGCTTCGTGCCGCTTCGACCGCCGCCCGCCAAGTGGAGTCAATGCCTCGCAACAGTTCGGCATAGGCGGCCGCGACTTCGTTCATCGTCCGCGGACGCAACTCGGTGAACCGCTCGGCCAGCCGCGGATTCACGGCGGGTCGACTGGGGGATGCGGCCAGCTCGTCGGCGATCGCAATAGGCGCCTCGTCCGCGAAGCGGGTCTCGGGAATGTCGGCCAGCCGATGCCAGAGCCGCCAGAGGGGATCTGGGCGGCGAGCCGTCTTCTCCAGATAGATCCGCCAGCGGGCGACCATGGCCGGGTTCAGGTCGTTGGGATCGGCGATCAGCATGAAATCGTCGGTGGCCGGTTGTCCGCGGGACGCGTGGGCCGCAAGCAGGTATTCGGCCACTCGGGAGCGGGCTCCGTCGACAAGAGCCTGATGTTTGCGCTGCACGAACGCCTCCAGCGCGCCGCGGCGTTTCGCCAATTCGGCGGCGAAGGCGCGATAGGCGTCGGTGTCGGGCGCGGGGGTATCGAGCGGCGGGACGGTCGGTTCCTCGCTGCCGCGAAACACGCCATACAGTCCGTAATACTCGCGTTGCGCGACCGGATCGTACTTGTGGTCGTGGCATCGAGCGCAGGTTACGGTGAGGCCGAGCAAGCCGCGGGTCGCGACATCGATCCGGTCGTCGATGATGTCATGGTTGTTCCCCATGAAGTGCGGGCTGAGCGTCAGGAACCCGAGGGCCCGCAGCGGCCGCGGGTCGGCAGGTTCGGCGGAGCCGTCGTATCGCGAGCCAGTCAGTTTGTCGGCGGCGAGTTGCTCGAGGAGGAACTGGTCGTACGGCACATCGCGGTTGAACGCTTCGATCAAATAGTCGCGATAGGTGTAAGCCCAGGTATAGTTCTTGTCCTCGAAGAACACGTAGCCTTTGGTGTCCGAGTAACGCGCGACATCCATCCAATGCCGCGCCCATCGTTCGCCATGCGCGGGCGATGCCAGAAGTTGATCGACAAGGCGTTCGACCGCGTCGGGGCGTTCATCCCCAAGGAAGTCGGCAAGTGCGTCGAGGGTCGGTGGAAGGCCGGTGAGCGTGAAGGAAAGTCGACGCAGCAAGGCGGTTCGAGCCGCCTCGGAGGAAGGTTCGAGCTGTTGCGCGGCCAATGACTGAAGGATGAAGCGATCGAGCGGGTCACGCGACCAACGGTCGGCGGAAACTTCGGGTACAGCCGGCCGTTGGACAGGCTGGAAGGCCCAGTGGCGCCGAGCGGCTTCGCTGCGCGCTTGCGCATCGCTTGCAGCGGCCGCCGGCTCGCCCGGTGGCCAGGGCAAGCCGTTTTCGATCCAGCGTTCGAGCGCCTGAATATCGGCCGGCGGAAGCGGTCCATCGGGTGGCATCTTGATCGCTCCTTGGCGACGGACCGCGGCGATCAAGGAGCTCTCGGCCGGTTTGCCGAGCGTAATCACCGGTCCGCTATCGGCGCCGCGAAGCACGGCGTTGCGCGTGTCGAGTCGCAGGCCGGACTCCTGTTTCAAGGCGCCATGGCATTCGCCGCAGTGACGCGCGAGCACGGGACGGACCCGCTGTTCAAAGTGCCGCAAGGCGTCCGCCGAGAACTGCGGCGTCGCCGGGTCGGCGGAGGGCTCGCCGGCCGACGGAGCGTTGGGCGGCGCGGCGAGCACCACCGACGGCTGGGCGAAGACGGTCGCCAGGGCCGCGCTCATCGCTACGAGCACAGTGACAAGCTTGACGGCAAACACAGCGACGAACCTCATGATCTTGGGCTCTATGGTTGTCGCTGGCGTGCCCGCGGTGAAACGAGCGGCGGTGGTGCGCATTAGGCCGTCAGTCCAAGGAGGGCGAGGCTTTCTCGGGCGATCAACTCCTCGATACGTTCGGGATTCAATCGCGGAATACGAGTGCCTTCGACCATATCGTTCATCTTTCGCAAATCGCGGATGGTGGCGTCGACAGTGGTGAACGGGTAGTCCGAGCCGAACAGCAGTTTGTTCCAGACACCGTATTCCTGGACGAGCATGAGACTGTTGAAGAACTGCCAGGGGCGATAATGCAACGCGCTGATGTCGGCGTAGACGTGGGGATGTTTGCGAATGGTCGCGATGCATTCGCCTTCATACGGATGGCCGAGGTGGGCCATGACGATGCGGACTTCGGGAAAGCGGCGGGCGACTTCGTCCAGCCAGCGGGGCAAGGTGCATTCGAGCGGCGCTTGGGCGACGAAAGTGGTGCCGGTGTGCAGGAGCACGGGAAGGCCGTGGCGCGTCGCGTAGGTCCAGAGTGGGTCAAGGCGGGCGTCGTCGGGCCGAAAGCCGGCGTACATCGGCATCAACTTGATGCCGCGCAGCCGCAGTTCCTCATGGCCGAAACGCAGTTCCTCCTCCCAGCCGGGGACGGTGGGATCGAGCGATAGGAAACCGAGCAGACGATCGGGATGGGCCGCGACGTAGTCGGCGACGTAGCGGTCGTCGACCCAGAGGCCAGAGAGCCGCGCCTTGCCGCCAAAGACGACCGTTTTGTCGGCGGCCGCCGCGCCGCGACGATAGTCGTCGTAGCGAACGGTCAGGTCAACTTCCACGCCCGCGCGGGCCCGCCGCGCTTGGTCGCGGAAATCGTCACTGAAGTGACGAGGGTACTCCCAAGCGTGACTGTGGATATCGATGGCCATGGCGGTTCGCGTGCCCGGGTGCGGAATGAAGAACCTGGAATTCAGGATCGTCGCTTCGAATGCTTTCAGCCCGAATGGTCACAGGCTGCGAAGGAAGGCCGTCAGATCGGCAAGTTCAGCGTCGGACAGATCGCGGTCGAGTTGGTGGCCGTGTTTGCGGAAGACGTCCTCAAGGCTGGCGGCGCTATTGTCGTGGAAGTACGGCGCTCGGTGGCCTACGCCGCGGAGCGACGGTGGATTGAAGTGGGTATTGCCCTGTTGGTCTTTCAGACCGACGTCGTAAGTCTTGGGCGTTGTGTAGGTGGGCGGAGCGTGGCAGCGGACGCAGCCGAGGTCGTGAAACATGCGCTGGCCGCGAGCAACCGCCGCGTCGTCGCGAACGCCGCGCAGCACGTCGATCGACGGTGGAGACTCGAGAGTCTGCACATACGCCGACAGCGCTTCGATCATTTCCTTGGAAGGCTCTTTGTTGGCCTGCATGGTGTTGATGAGCGATTTGCGGACTTGGTCGGCGAGTGTGGGTGACGAGGCGTTCCACGCGAATGGGGCGGTGTCGGCGCGGCCGAGCAGCGTGAGGACGCGTTTCGGGGCCCCGAACGTCTTGTCGCTGAAGTTGTCGTTCAACTGGCCGTTGGTATGGCCATCCGTGTGGCAACTTTGGCAACTCATCCAGCCGTCGTGCGACAGTTTGCCGTCGTGAAAGAGAAGTTCGCCGCGATCCGCCAACGTCAGCGGCTTGCCGGGGCCGAGCGAAATGTCGAGTTTCGTTTCGCGTTCGGACAGATCGATGCGGGAGACGCTGTCGCCAAAGGTGTTGGCGACGAATGCCCAGCGGCTGTCACGGGTGGCGGCGACAGCGGTCGGTCGGGCCCCAGACGGGAGCCGATCGAGGCTGAAGTCCGATTCACGGCCCATCGCGATCTCGCCGATGCCAGCGAGGGCCACGACCACCGTGCCGTCCGGCGCGAAGGCGAATCCAGCCGGGTCGGCCGTCGCGCTGCCAGCTTGCCCGAGCGGGTGCATGTGGCCGCCGGAGAACAGATCGCCGCCACCCGCGAGCACGCGATCGAGCTTCAACCACCGCAAGTCGTTCGACATGAGCAGTCCCCAATGCACGTCGTTGCGGATCGTGTGGGCGACTTCGTTGAGCATCTGATGGGCCACCACCAGCATCGTGCCGTCGTGGTTGACGCCCAGGCCGCGAATATTGTGGCCCGGGAACTCGCGGAGACCCAGCGGAATCGGCGCGCCATCCGGCTTCGAGGTGTCGAAGACGAGCAGTTTGCCGGCGAACGAATCCGCGACAATCAGACGTTGGTCGCCACGAACGAGAACCATTTCCCGCGGCGCCACGGGCAGGTCGAGTCGGTGGGCGATCCGCGCGGTTTCGGTTGGAATCGCGGCATCTGAATCCGGGGTCGACGCGTTTTTCAGGGCGGACGGCCGCTCGAGCGACGGCCGCTCGAGCGACGGCAGGTCGACGACGGTGAGTCGTCGCGACCAGAGCGAGGTGACGAAGGCACGGCGTCCGTCACGCGCGACCGTCACTCGTACCGGGTAGGGGCTCACAGGAAGGCGCTGGATCACCGAGACCTTGGGAGCGGCCCCGGCAGGGCGTTCCAGCCGGATTCGCAGCAATTCATGGCGACCCTCGTCGGTGGCGAGCAGCGTGTCGCCAGCGGGCAAGGCGGAGAGGGACGACAATTGCAGGCCCACGGGGAACTCGGCGATCGCCTGATTCTTGGCCGTATCGATCAGGGTGAGGGAGCCCGAGCGGCGGTTGGCGACCACCAGCCATCGTTCGTCTTCCGAGAGCACGACGCCAATCGGCCGGCGCAAAGACGCGGCGGCTTCGAAGGCGGCGGCTTGGGTCGGTCGAGCGCTGGCCGCCGGTGCTCCATACCCGTAGTCGCCATTGCTTTGTGCGCGAACGCTCGCGGGGAAGGAAGGAACGCCAAACGAGATCGCCAGCAGCCACAGAGCGAACAACGGAAGCGAGCGAGAACGGCAGGCGACTTGGCGACGGCCATTGGAAACGCCCCGGGAAAGGCCCTGGGAAAGGCTAACTGAACGGCCATGGGACGGCCCAACCGACCGGTCATGGGGACATGCGTGGTAATGCCCATGGGCGGATCCATGAGAATAGCTATGGGCGTCGCCGGAGTTGCGTGGAAACGCGAAGCTGGGCCGCGGGCAGGGGGGAGTCGCGGACGTCGGGATGGTTCGAGGCCCAGGGGCGGTCCGAGGCGTCAGTGGGAGCGAATCAAGGCGGGTCATGGGCGGAATCTCCCGGCGGGAAGTTGCGGACGCGGCGGGGGGGCTAGTCGGCTGCTTGGCGGTTGTTCCTAATTTGGCACAACGGCCGTGAGCGGGCAACCTGAAGTCTCTTTACAGGGTATCGGCTTTCGCTAACAATGCCATGGACAGTTAGCGTTTGGCGAGCAGGCCTCCACCTGGTGGAGGCCGTGTTTTTTCCGAGGGAGCATGTGGGCCGATGAGTAGCGACTACATTCCGATGACCCAGGCCGGGTACAACAAAATCAGGGCCGAAATCGAGCAATTGGAATTGGTCGAGATGCCTCGCATTGCGGAGAAAATCGCGGAAGCGCGGGCGGAGGGCGATTTAAAGGAGAACGCTGAATATCACGGACAGCGGGAACGCCAAGGCCAAATGCAGGCGAAGATCAACTTCCTGAAAAGCAAGCTCGCCAAGGCCGCCATTGTCGACCCATCGAAGCTGGCGAAAGACGAAGTGGCGTTTGGTTGCACGGTCACGGTCAAAGACCTGCAGTACGGCGACGAGGAAGAGTACACCCTCGTCGGGGCGGGCGAAGAGGATTACGACAAGGGCAAGATCTTGGTGACGAGTCCGATCGGGATCGGACTGGTCGGCAAAAAAGTGGGGCAGACCGCGGAGATCAAGGCGCCGAAAGGTGTGATCCGGTTCGAGGTGGTGCGGATCCGCTACCATTTGGACGAGTAACAGGGAGGGAATTGGAATGGCCGTCGAGTGCGATGTCGCCTACTTGGGTGAATTGCGTTGCGAAGCGAAACACGGGCCGTCGTCCGTGTGCCTCGTAACCGATGCGCCCGTGGACAATCATGGACGGGGCGAGAGTTTTTCGCCGACGGATTTGGTCGGGGCCGCGCTGGGAACCTGTTTGCTCACCATTGTCGGTATCGTCGCGCAGCGTCACGGTTGGAACGTGGCAGGGGTGCGAGCGCACGTTTCGAAGGAGATGATCCAGCAACCGGTGCGGCGGATCGGTCGCTTGGCGGCCCGCATCACCTTTCCCGCGACGGCCGCTGCCGGGCTCAGCGCCGAGGATCGAACGCGTTTGGAAACCGCCGCTCGACGCTGCCCCGTGCATCAAAGCCTTCATCCGGACATCGACGCGCCGATCGAGTTCATTTACGAACAGTAGACGCAGGACCGACCCGCGAATGACCCGCGAACCACCCGTGGGCGCGGCGAAGCCATCAAGGTGTTCGACCCAAGCGGATCGCATCCGCGAGTGACCGTAGTTTTTGCAAGTCGGACTCGCATCGCGAGCTTACCTCGTTGGCTTCCCAACGATCATCGGGCTTGACGTAAAGCTCCAAGCGGGCATCGCGATTGGGTGCGGCCCCGTCCGCTTCCACAATCCGCAACAGCCAATGGGGAGTCCGTACGGCAAGTTGCCCCGGGGTGGTGGCGGCGGCGATTCGGCGGGGCATGTCAGGCAGCGATTGCACGCGCGGAAGCAGGCTGCGTCCCCAGAGCGACTGCGAAGCGAATCGCGCCGTGTCGTCGACATCCGGCTCCGTGTCCAGTTCGATATCCGCTTCGACTTCCGGTTCAGCTTCAGCATTGAACCAATCCAGCAGTGTCGCATACAGGTCGGCGGGCTGGACGAGCCCCTGGTCGCGAACGAGCGGACAAGTGCCGCGTGGGAAGCGGATGAACAGCGGCTGTTGCAGTAGCTCGTTGAAAAGCGCGGGCGGCACGTCGCCTACTCGACCGTGCTCGCCGAGTGGGTAGCCTCGGGGCGAGGTGACAATCAGCAAGGTGTCGTCGGCGAGCGGGCTGGCATTCAATGATTCCAGGAACGCATCCAGGCAAGCATCCCAGGCGGCGACTTGGCCGACGTACGCTTGGACATACCCGAGGACTTCATCGTGATCGATCGTGCTGGGAGAGAATCGTCGCGGTGGATCGTTGAAGGTGGGAGGCGCGGGGTCTTCCGGGTCGGCCCATTGTTGACGGAATTCGTAGGGGGCGTCCCAGGCATCGTCCCAAGCGGCGGCGTGCAGCCAGAGTAGCGCCGGGCTCTCAATCTGCTCCCAGCGTTCAGCGGCGGCGGCTAATACCTGCGCGACTCGCATCGCGCCGGCCGTGTCTGACTCGGCGGGCGACGTGCCGTGGTCGATTGCCAACCGGTTGCCAAATCCCTCAGCCCATCGATGGCTGGCGACTCGAGGATCGTCCGAGAACAGTTCGGTGTGAACACCGGCCGCCTCGAGCTGTTCCGCGAGGGACCGGCCAGCGGGAGACGCGTCGGTGGCCTCGTCGAAGTGGCCAGCGCGTTGTAGCGCGTGTTTTCCCGACCAGTAGGAAAGATAGATCGATTCCAGTTCAGAAGCGTCCGCGTAGCATTGCTCGGCGACGTAACCTTCGGCTGCGAGTCGATTGCAAGCCGGCGTCTCACAGGCGGTTCCGCCGTAGGGACCGAGAAACGCCGGCTGCAGCCGATCAAAGACGAGCACAACCGCGGCGCGGCGGCGGACGGCGGGCTTTTCAGATTCGGGAGAGGTCGCGGCGGCGAGGTTCATGAATGGGGAGCGATTGCCGGCAGCCGGTCAAACGGGAGCTTGCGACCGGGCAAGGTATCGACTGGAGAGTGGGAAGTGGTTTCCGTTTTTACATTAAGTTCCAAGTCTATCGTTTGCCGTCACCGGGCGGGCGCGAGTGACCTCGCCATCCTCGAATACCCGAATCGGCCGCTCCAACGCACCGTCTTTTCTCTTGTACGACGCCGCTGGAGGCGGGATTCGGCACCGCGTCGCGATTGCGGTTAGGAGGCCCGGCCGTCGCCTACGGCTCGGCGGTAAACGAGGAAGGCGGATTCAGACGCTACCGAGTGGGCTTCGATTGTGCTGAACCTCTTCTTGTACGACGGACATCTTGTCCGTCGCCGCTGGAGGTGGAATTCGACACCGACCAGCGACAGCGG
>CAIXSC010000196.1 GCA_903921945.1 uncultured Planctomycetaceae bacterium | reverse complement strand
CATGGCGTTCGACGCGCGCGGGCGATTGTTCGTGGGTATGGGGCCGCAGTACCGCAATCCCACTCCCGAGACGCCGGGGGACAGCGTCATGATCGTCCTCGATACGGACGGCGACGGCCGCGCGGACCGTACAACCGAGTTCGCGACCGGTTTCAACGCGATCCAAGGACTCGCCTGGCATGGATCCGATTTGTGGATCGCCAACGCTCCCGATCTGACGGTCGTCCGCGATCGCGATGGCGACGATGAGGCGGACGAGTACATCAAGGTCTACACCGATCTCGGCAACCTGGAACACGGACTGCATGGACTGAACTGGGCGCCCGATGGCAAGCTCTACATGAGCAAAGGGAACTCGAAGGGGCTGAATCAACCCGGCCGCTACGCGCCGAAGCCGTTCCGCGAGTTGTGGGGGATTACGGCTCCGGCCCAAACGCCTGACTTCCCGGAGCCAATTAAGACCAACAAGAACGACTATCGCCGCGCCTACCACCAACCGGCGGACGATTGGGGGTTGGATGGCGGCGTGCTCCGCTGCGACGATGGCGGCCACAACCTGGAGATCATCGCCCGCGGGTTTCGCAATCCATGGGATATCACCCTCGATAGCGGCTTCAACTGGCTTGGGACCGACAACGATCAAACGACCGGCGATCGGGTCTTCATGCCGTTTTACGGCGCTCACTTTGGCTGGAACCATCCTTGGAGCAGCCATTGGTCGACCGCTCCGCACGCTCCCACCGCGCCCGTCAGCGGCCCGTTATTCGAAGGCTCGGGAACCGGTGTCGTTTTCTGCATGTCGCCACAGTTCCCGCCCGAGTACCGCGGCGCTTTTCTGGTGAACGATTGGCTCCGGAAAGCGACCTATCTTTGGCGGCCACAATGGGACGGAGCGCTGCTGCGGCCCGCGGGCGGCGACTTCACGACCTTCATCGAAGGCGGATCATCGCTGTTCCGCCCTACCGATCTGGAGTTCGGGCCGGACGGCGCGCTCTGGGTGCTCGGCTGGAGCAGCGGGTACGGAGCCGAATGGAAAGACGGCCAACTTGCCAACGAAGGCCGCGTCTTTCGCATCGCCTGGAAACACGCCAGCCCACGTGCCAAGCCGCCCAATCCACAGACCGTCGATGAACTGATCGACGAGTTGGATTCGCCGTTGCCAGTTCGCCGCACCAACGCGCAGGATGAACTCGTCCGCCGCGGCAACAGCGTTCTGCCGCGACTTTTCCAACGCCTCGCCGACGGCACGTTGAGCGAAAACCAGGAGACGTGGACCGTGTGGACAGCGGCGCGTCTTCCCGCGATCGAGCCATTCGCCACGGAATTGGCAGCCATGCTGACGCGCGAAACAGCAACTCGCGACGCGGCGACTCGCGACGCGGCGACTCGCGAAACAGCAGCTCGCGAAACAGCCGCTCGCGACGCGGCGACTCGCGGCGGTGGGGTGTCGCTGAACCTGCAAGTGCAGGCGGTACGGATTTTCGCGTATCGGGCCAGACGGTTTGGCCAGACCGAGCGTTTGGCGGACGTGTTGCGCGGCGGCTTGCGGCATTCGCAGCCGCGAGTGCGTTTCGCCGCTGTGCAGGCGATCCACGAGACTCGGCAGGCGTCGCGCATTCCGGACCGGCTGATTCCAGACCTGGTTCTTCCGGAGTTGCGTGAACTGCTCCCGCGCGAAACCGATTCGACGGTGTTCTATTCCGCGTGGCAAGCGCTCCGCGCTTGGCATTCCCCCGCGGAACTGCGAACGCTGCTAAGCGACTCGCGCGGCGCCGTCCGCCGCGCGGCATTACTCGGACTGCTCGAAACCCACGCGGCCACGGTGGCGGAAGTGCGGACCATTTCCGATGTGGACAAGGACGCCGAGGTGCGGCGAGTCGCCGATTTATGGTTGTTGAAAGCGGCTGGCGGTTCCAAGCCGGAGATTCGCGGCCGCGCCTTGGAAGCGGCGTCGACGCCACTGTCGCCATCCGCTCCGGATATCGCTCGAGCGCCTGCCATGGCGCCGCTCGTCCGGAATCTGAAGGCGCGGAGCGGCGCGCCGTACAAGGTCGTGCCGGGCGGGTTCGCCGTCGGGTCGTTCGCCTACACCGACCGCGGCTATCGGCTTGCGAGCGTGCCTGCGGTACTGGCTGGCGCCGACCTTATCCAAACAGCGAACGAGGACGATGGTTCGAAAGGCGCGGCCTGGCTGACGTTCGACGCGATCCTGCCCATTCGAGTTTGGATCGGGCTCGATCGGCGGCAACCGCAACCGCCCGAGTGGCT
>CAIXSC010000195.1 GCA_903921945.1 uncultured Planctomycetaceae bacterium | reverse complement strand
TGGTGGGGCGGGCTTAATGCCCCGGGCTTGGTCGGGCGAACGCGGTGAGGCGAACGCAATCAAACAAACGCGGTCCAGCAAGTTTGCCAGCGCGGCCTGAGGAACAATGCGGGATCGGGGCGAAACGAGTGGGGCGAAAAGGTTGGGGCGAAAAGGCTGGGGCGAAACGAGTGGGGCGAAAAGGGCGGGGCGAAAAGGGCGGGATCAGACCGGCGGGGCGGAGGCGAGGCTCGGCAGAGGCGGACGGGGCAGAGCGGTCTGGATCATGGCTGCGGCCGCTAACACAAGGTGGCCAACATGGCGATCGTGGATGAACGAGGTGCGGCGATGAAGTTCTCTTTCAGCTCTGGCGACCGGCCGCTCGACGGCTTCACGATTAAACGCGGCCTGGGCACTGGCGGCTTCGGCGAGGTCTACTACGCCTTGACTGACGCTGGGAAGGAAGTGGCGCTAAAACATGTCCGCCGGTACCAGGAAGTCGAACGCCGGGGAGTGAGCCAGTGCTTGAATCTGAAGCATGCGAATCTGGTTGGCGTGTACGACATTCGCGAGGACAGCCGCGGCGATACCTGGATCATCATGGAGTACATCGCCGACGGCAGTCTCCGCGATGTGCTCGACAAACGGCCCAATGGCCTGCCGCCTGAAGAGCTGCGACGCTGGTTCGATGGCGTCGCGGCCGGTCTTGGCTTGCTGCATGAACGTGGACTCGTGCATCGCGACCTGAAGCCGGGAAACATTTTCCAAGACGAAGGCGTGGTCAAGATCGGCGACTACGGGCTTTCCAAGCTGTTGTCGACCAGCCAAGTGGGCGGCCAAACCGAGAGCGTCGGGACATTCCATTACACGGCCCCGGAAGTCAGCCGGGGCTCGTATGGCCGCGCCGTCGATATCTACTCGCTGGGTGTCATCCTGTACGAAATGCTGACGGGCGACGTCCCGTTCGACGGTGAATCGGCTCAGGAAATCATCATGAAACACCTGACCGCGACACCGGACTGGAACCGCGTTCCACCCGCGTTTCGTCCCGTCTTGGAGCACGCCCTGGCGAAAGACCCGGCCCAACGCTATCCCAATGTCGCGGAGTTCGCTCGATCCGTCGCCAGTGCCATGGCGGGCGAACGCCTGGTCGATGCCCAGTTCGTGAGCGGGCCGAACGCGGCGACACCGGGCACCGGCACGACGGGGCTCGGGCCCGATCCCGAGTACGCGCCCCTACCGCCCTACGGGATGAACGCGCCGTACGCCGCCAACCCGGCCTACTCCGCGAACGCCCCGTTCGGCGCCGTCCCGAACCCGGCTCATGCCGCTCCGACGCAGTCCGCGATAGAACGTGGCTTTTTCGACGATGAACCGGTCTTTCAGTTCGGCTGCGATCTCGCTCGAACCGTGAAATCATGGTTCACCGGTTCGCAAACGGACAAAACGACCCAGACAGTCTTGCTGGTGGTGGTCGCGATCGTGGTGTACTTCAATGCCGCTTGGATTCTGCCGATTCTATCCATCGCCGCCCCGATTTACGCCGTCTACCTCGGCGTGCGTTGGTTGTCATGGCCGACGTCCAAAGCGACCTTGCCGCACGGCGGTGTCCCCGGCCCGCACGGTTCCCCCGTTTCCCCCATGCCGTATCCGTCCGCGTCTTATCCGCCCACGAGCGGCCAGCCCATCACCGGTCAACCGAATCACGGAGCGGCCGGTTACGCTCAGGCCGGTCATACTCCAGTGGGCTACGGTCCGACCGGCTCCGGGCCGGCAGGTTATGGGCCGCCAGGTAATGGTCAGGCTGGTTATGGTCCGGCCAGTTATGGGCCAGCTGGGCAGGCTACGCCGGGATACGCTCCACCGGGCTACGCACAGCCTGGACAGGCGCCCGTACCTGGTTACCCCCATCCTGGATATGTTCAGCCTGGATATGCCTTGCCCGGACATGGCTACGCCAACTCGGCTCCGCCGGGTTATCCACTCCCTGGGGCGGTACCCGAGGGGAATGCCAACGCCTTGCCGCAGGTAGCTCGGGCCAAGCGGCCGCTGCGCGTGTCGGTCCGCGCGATGACGCAGCGGAAGACGATTCGCGAGCGGCTCCGAGAGATCACCGGATCCTGGTTGATGGCGGCGCTGGTCGCGGCTTTTCTGGCCGTCTTGGGGACGATGTTTTTTGGCGGCGGGGGCACTCGCGGTAGCGCCTCGCAATCGGTCTTCCCTGAACAGCAGAGCCCCGTCCAACTCGTCGAATTGGCGGCGCGAACCTGCTGGCTCTGGGGGGCGACCACCGTCGGGGCCTGGATCGTATTGCTGCTGGGAAAGCTCTGGGAGCGGGATACGGGTAGCGGCGCGCATCGACGGTTGGCGATGTCGGTCTTCGGCGTGCTGCTTGGAGTCGCCGTGGCGGGACTGGCGAACTATCTGGGATTGATCCGATCGCCGTTGCCGGCTGCCAATGTGCCGCTTCTGTCGGAGCTGTTGCCGATCAATCTGAAAAGCCCGTGGGTCGGCTATCCGCTGCTGTACGGCTTGTTGTTTCTGACGCTGCGTTGGTGGCGCGAAGCGCACTCGCTGCGATCCACGCGGTTCAGCTTCTGGAACACGATTGTGGATGTGGGCACCGCGTTCGCGATCTCGCAGTTTGTGTCGGTGGGAAACCTGGGACAGTTGTTCTTGCCAGCCGCGATCTCCATCAGCGTCCAGTTATCGGCGTCTTGGATCGATCTCGATGCGCGGGCGCGGTTTCGTGAGCAGATTACGGAAGGGGATGTGGCATGAGATTCTTCGCCCTTGTTTCATTGATCGTCGTGGTTCTGTTCATCGGCCTTTTCTACTGGGTGCGGGTACAGCAGCCGGCGAATCCCAGCTTCAGCACGTCGACGCTCAGCGGCGAAGCGGAGATTGAACTGCGCCGCCAAGTCGCCGAGGCGTTGCGCAATCCCAACCCGGGCTTGCGTCGCACCCTTGAAGAGCAAGGGCATCTGTTCCCCAACCCTGCTGAACGATCGCCCATCGAACCAGCTTCCACCATCGTCTCGGGCCGCTCGACGACGACGGTGGAAACCGCCTCTGTCGTCCCGCAATCGTCCCAGTCCTCCGCTCCATCCGCGGCCTCATCCGGCTCACCGTCCTCGGCAGGTGCGCGAGCGCTTTCCGCCGATCCGGCGGGTGAAGTTTCGACAACGCCTTCTCGATACGTCGCGGATCGCAGCCGGCGACCGGCCTGGGTGAATGCGTCGCGGCGGTACGACAGCGAAGTCGATATCGTCACGGTCGCTTCCGGTCCGTGCGCCACACCCCGGTCGGCCATGGAAAAACTTGATCAAGAAATCATGCAAGAACTGAGCAACTACGCCGAGCGGACTTATGGCATCGCGAATGTGCCGTCCAGTTTGGGATTCACCGCGGATGAAATCCGAGCGCGATGCTTGCGGGGCGAAGTGTATGTGGAGCATGGCGAATTGACCGGAATCGGCCCGATGCAAGAACTGTTTGCGCGATTGGAATTTGACGCCGAGTTCCGTCGGGAACTGGGCGAGCGTTGGCGCAGCCTCACGGTGGTCGGAAGACTCACCCAAATCGGTTACATTGGGGGGGCAGTTCTCCTGGTGGTGGCCCTCGCCCGGTTTGTGCTCGGAAAGCCTTCGAACCCGTCCGAGGCCGCCATCCCAAACCTTGCGACCCCAAACTCGGCGCCATCTAGCGGACAGACAGCATGAGCGGCGGACTGGACGGAGATCGGCTCCTTCTCAAGCGATTGCGAGCGGGCGACCAGACCGCTTGGCGGGAACTTATCGACCGCTTCGAGGGACGCTTGCACGCCTACGTTGACGCCCGAGTTCGCGATCGAGCGGCTTGCGAGGACATCGTCCAGGAAACCTTGATTGGCTTTCACGGCGCGTTAGCGCACTTCGCGGACGATAAGCCGATCGAAAACTATTTATTCCGCATCGCCGCGCATAAACGCATGGACTACATGCGGCAAGCTGGACGCCGCCAGCGTTTCTCCGGTTCGCTCACCACAAGCTCGGGAGGCGATTGGGATATCGTGGCGAGCTCGCAACGCGGCGCGAGCAGCATCGTTCGCAACAGCGAACAACAGCGGATCGAGGAGACCGCGATCGTCGCCGCCCTCGCCGAACAGATCACGCGCTGGCGGGAACGTGGCGACTGGCGCAAGCTCGAGTGCGTCGAATTGTTATTTGTCCGCGGATGGCCCAACAAACGGGTCGCCGAAACGCTGGGGATCAGCGAACAACAAGTCGCTAATTTCAAGTACGACGCGATCGAAGGCTTGCGAAAACGGCTGGGCAACCAGCATGTCGCGGAGGGGCCGCTTTCGTAACCGATAGGACGGCGGCTTGGGAAAACGATTTTGCGAGCGTGACGGGAACCGTTCAATGACGCGCGAGTTTACACCCGCTGAGTTGGAAATGTACATCGACGAGGAATTGCCGGCCGATGAAATGGCGGCGATCGAGTCGCAGGTGCGGGGAGATCCGCAATTGCGACTGCGGATCGCCGAGATCCTGGAACGGCAAAACCTGGGTTCGCATTCCATCGCGTCGATTTGGCGGCGCCATCGCCTCAGTTGCCTGGCCCGCGGCCAGCTCGGCAGCTACCTGCTGGGCACCTTGTCAACCGACGAGGCGCGGTACGTGGAATTCCACGTGCGAACCGTCGGCTGCACCCTGTGCGCGGCCAATCTCGAAGACCTTCAACGCCAGCAGGCCGAGCGTCAACGGGAGGCCGAAGCCAGCCACTCGCTCGGTGGCGGACTGGACCAAGCGGTTCGCGCGCGTCGCCAACGCTATTTCGAATCGAGTGTTGGCTATCTGTCGCGACTTCAACGCGACTGAGGCGGGATTGCGGATCGGGAGGACGCCGTCAAAAGCCGGCTCCTCAGCCATCCTGCCGCGACGTCGGTCTTTCGCCTATACTGCTGCCGAATTCGGCACCGTATCCGCCCCGAAGCATGCGGCCGGCGGAACGCGCGTGCCTCGTCAGTCGACATCGGGCAGCAACGGCAGCAACGGCAGCAGTTGCTGCAACAACGACAACAACGGCAGCAACGGCAACAACGGTTGAGGTGGAACGAGCCATGGCGGGAATCGAAATCGCACCGGGTAAGACGCGGATCGGCTGGATTGGCACGGGCGTGATGGGTTCGAGCATGTGCGGGCACCTGATGAAGCAGGGGTTCCAGGCGACGGTCTACAACCGCTCGCGGGAAAAGGCCCAAGGGTTGCTCAACCAAGGCGCGGTGTGGGCCGACACTCCGAAACAGTTGGCGGCGCAGAGCGACGTCGTGTTCAGCATCGTCGGCTTTCCCCGCGATGTCCGCGAGGTGTTGCTCGGAGCGGACGGCGCGTTAGCGGGCGCCAGGGCGGGCGCGATACTCGTGGATATGACGACCAGCGAACCATCGCTGGCGGTTGAGATTCATGCGGCGGCCGCGGCTCGGGGCGTTCATAGCGTCGATGCGCCCGTTTCGGGCGGCGACATCGGCGCCCGCGAGGCGCGATTGTCGATCATGATTGGCGGCGATTCCGCTGTGGTCGCCGCGTTGCGTCCATGCTTCGAAGCGATGGGCAAAACCATCGTTCACCAAGGCGGGCCCGGCGCCGGCCAACACACCAAAATGGTGAATCAAACCCTGATCGCCGCCGGCATGATCAGCGTCTGCGAAGCGCTGCTTTACGCGAAGAAGGCGGGACTGAATCTGGAAACGGTCTTGCAGTCGGTCACGCCGGGCGCCGCCGGTAGCTGGTCTTTGTCGAACCTTGGGCCGCGAATCATCGCGCGGAACTTCGAACCGGGATTTTTCGTCGAGCACTTCATCAAGGACATGGGCATTGCGCTCGCCGAAGCCGAGCGAATGAATCTATGTTTGCCGGGTTTGGCATTGGCCAAACAGTTATACGAAGCGGTTCGTGCGCAAGGACTGGCGCGCAAAGGCACCCACGCCCTGATGTTAGCCCTGGAACACCTCAACAACATCCCCGCGAGCCATCCCTAAGGCCCAAGGCCAGTTCAAGCGATGTTGCGCAGGAATGTTTGCATCGAATGTGTTCCACCAGTATTGCAATGGGATGCCAGCGATGGACATTCATGAGGAATGTGAATAACGGACGTCAAAAAAGGGGATGTGACAAGGAGATGTCAATTTAGGGGTCCCGACAAAAGACGCCGCTTTGCAGCATCGCGATGAGTATGAACACGCCTATGCCCACGAACTGTCGTGGCTCCGCCTATCCGGGGCGGCGTTCTTGGACTGCACGTCGTCGCTCCGCTCCGAGCTACTCTGTTGTTACGTCTTCGGGGCGAATCGGCATGTTTCGCAATCCGCCATGAACAAGCGTCCGTCCGTCCGGCAGTGAAGTGTCTTGGCTGCTCTTTCTGCCTGCCAAAGAACTGGATGCGGACGAACTGCGTCTGCTTGACGCGATTCATCGCCACGCCGCGCCTTCGGCGATCGTTGGCGAACTTGCCAGCGAATATCGCGAGCTTGTCACGAGACGCCAGAGCGAGGGGCTGTCCGATTGGATCGTACGCGCCAACGGCGCTCGATGGCGCCGGGCGTTCAGCGTTTCGCGCAGAGACTAAGTGCCGACGTGCCGAGCATTGAAGTTTAGGTAAAGCTCCCTAGGAATTACGGCCAAGTCGAAGGCTAATTCAATCGAGTGAAACTCGTCAAACGCGAGTCCTACGGGCGGGCCAAACTCGACTTGCTTGAAGCAAGATTTCTTCACGCAATGTGTTGAACGAAGGCTTGCGGCACGATCCAGTCCACGCACGATAGTCGCACGAATCAACGTGTCACTTGCGGTAACCGTTCACGGATTCGAAACTGATCTTGGTGGTTTTCGAGGTGATAGGCTAGTTTACGGCAATCATGACGGAGACGAAGCAGGAACAAGGCTGTCCAGGTTGTGCGGAACGCGACCGTCGTTTGGCGGTTCTCGAGGAGCGTGTCGCGCAATTGGAAGCGGCGTTGGCACAAGCCCAAAAGAACTCGTCGAATTCGTCCAAGCCGCCGTCGAGCGATATCGTTCGTCCCAAACCGAAGCACGACAAGCCGGGGAGGCCGCGAAAGCGGCGGATTGGCGGGCAACCTGGTCATCCGCGGCATGAGCGGCAGCAGTTCGCCGAGCACGAGTTGGATGGGATCAAGGAGTGGCGACATGACGCCTGCCCTTGTTGTGCTGGAAAACTGATTGATGCGGGCGTCGCCCCGATTCGGACGATTCAGCAAATAGAGATTGTCGCCAGACCTCTGCGCGTCGAAGAACATCGGGTGGTCGGCCAATGGTGCCCGCAGTGTCAGAAGCAGTTCGCGCAGGCATTGCCCCAAGATCTGG
>CAIXSC010000194.1 GCA_903921945.1 uncultured Planctomycetaceae bacterium | reverse complement strand
CGACGTGGAAACGGGCCAGGGATCGCCAATCCACCCCTCCGAACGTGTTAGTGGAGTGTAACACGCCATTAGAAACTCGCCAACCGTTCGCAACCCTCGAGGGCTTGAATCCCTTTACCGCGCGAACGCCTGCCAAACCCGCTCGATGGCCTCCGGCGGCAAATCGCCGTCGTGGACCAGCCATCGGTAGCGGCTCGTGCGGGTCTGCTCCGGTTCAATCGACCACTCCCCCAACTGCGAGGGCGTGTAAACCATGTACGGCATCGAAGGGTGAATGCGCAACGGCTCGGGGAACCGGAAATTCCCTGGATGGGTCAAAAGCGCAACCCCGGCAAAAGACACTCCTGTCGCCTGCGGGCCAGGAACAGACTCGTTCGAATCCGCGCGCGAGGCCGGTTCGACAGGGCCGCTCATGTCACACCAACGCGGTCGCGAATGGTTGCCGTTCGCTCGCTCCAGCCCCTCGGACGTCAGGAAGCGAACCGCGTTCGCCGTCCATCCGCGTCCTCCGCGAACCGCCATCCCGCCGTAATGGTACTGCGGGAGCTTGAGTGGACTGGCGGAAGCGCAACGCGCAGTCGACGTGAGGTCCCACACCCAGAACCGATCTTCGGGACCGCCGATGTTCCACACGCGAACCGCCCACGTCTCGCGCAAAGCCGGCTTCTCCATCGGCCCGGAAAGGTCGACATGCAGGTGAGCCACCTGGAACTCCGCGAACACGGGGCCAGCCACGATTCCTTTTAGTGCCTCGAATCGCACCCGTCCTTTGCCGCCGAGCAGATCCCAGAAGTTCGGTTCGCGCCCCTCGAACACCGTTTTCGTGTACGCGAGAAAGATGCCGCTCTGGTGCAAATGGTCCGGAGGGAATTGGTCGGTCGCGACCGCGCCCGCGGGCGTCCAAGCCGGGTGAATGAACGCGCTGCGGCCGTACTTCGCGTCGACCCCGGGCGGTGGTTCAACGTGACTCATGTTGTACCGCAGAATCCGCATCTCCCCGCGCCTCACGAGCAACGCGTCGCTCGTCCGCTCGATGGTGAGCGGCACTCGATCGTTCGCCGCCGCGGACGGTTCGATGCGTTCCACACGGAATCGTTCGCCGTTCCCGGGCGTCTTTGGGGAAGCCGGCGCGATCCACCACACGCGCGGCGCGCTGTCGGCCACCGCTTGTTCCCATTGAGAAGGAAGGGGTTGAAGTTTCTCCCGCCCGCCTTCATCGGATACCGAGAAAACTCGGACCAAGCTGCCGGGCGGCAACGGTTCAACAAGCCGCACACAGAGCAAGCGGTCGCGACCGCCGCCTCGATCGGCCGTCGCTGATGGCAGAGTGAATCGCTCGCCCAATCTCACCGGCGGAGCTTCGGCAACCGCCTGTGGCGGCGCCGGCGATATCGACGGGGCCTGCGCATCGACCTTCGTCCCCACGACCATGACAATGATCGTCCCTAGCACCACCGCCCCGTGACCGATCCACTGCCGTCCCGCCATGGTCCGCCTCTCGATCGAAAAGCACTGCAAACTGCCGCTGGGTTAGCCACGGCCGACGAGCGGCATATCGCTTGCCATGACGGTCATGAACAAGACATTGGCGTCGGGCGGCAAGCTCGCCATGTAGAGGACGGCGCGAGCCACATTATCGACATGCATGGTCGGCTCCCGACGCCGCTCGCCGTTGGCTTGCAGCACGCCGGTGTCCATCTTCACCGTCATGTCAGTCGCCGCGTTGCCAATATCGATCTGGCCGCAGGCGATGCCGAAGGGCCTTCCATCCAATGCCGTGCTTTTGGTCAGCCCCGTGATCGCGTGCTTAGTGGCGGTATACGGAGCCGAATGCGGACGCGGCGCATGCGCGGAGACCGACCCGTTGTTGATGATCCGGCCACCCGGAGGCGACTGCGACTTCATCAGCCTTACCGCCGCTTGCGTGCAAAGGAACGGGCCCGTCAGGTTCGTGTCGACCACCGATCGCCATTGTTCGAAAGTCAGCTCTTCGATCGGCACGGCCGGCACGTTGATGCCGGCGTTGTTGAAGAGCAAATCGAGCCGGCCAAAAGCGCGCGCGGTCGTCGCGAACAGTTCGTTTACGGATTGGGGATCGCGCACGTCCGCGGCGACCGCCAACGCCCGGCTCACGGGAACGGCGGCCATCGCGATCGTTTCTTCCAGCGTTTCCAGGCGGCGACCGGCCAAGACGACCGAGTAGCCGGCATGCAGCAACGCCATGGCAACGGCGCGGCCCACTCCCGACCCCGCTCCCGTCACCACAGCAATCTTCGTCGATGAGGACATGGCAGGCTCGCAAACTGGCGGCGATGAATCACTCCGCGTCGAGTTTACCCGCCGCGACGCGATAGATCATGGCCGGTTCGGGGGAAACGCGAAAGGCGGCGCCAGCGGTCAACGCGAGTCGCAGCGATTGAAACCGCGGCCACTTCTGCTCGCGATTCAAACGGTTGACTTCCCGTCCATTCACGAGCACCCGCAGAAACTCGCCCGTGAATTCAACCCGGCATCGGAGCGGCTCGCGCGCGCGTGACCCACTCAGCCGAGCCGGTGGCCGAGGCGCGGTATTGAGACTCCGTTCGGGCCCATTGTCGATCGACACGCCCCCGTCGGGGCCGACATCAACGTCGACGGTCGTGGCGTCGACCGCGTCGAAGAGAAACCGTAGTCGTTGCTGTTGGCGCGACCCCGAGAAACCGCTCCCGTCATGGCCATTCAAACTGCATTCCACATCGACAAACCACGGGGTGTCGAAGGACAAAGCGGGAATGCGTATCTCGTGCTGTCCTTCGGCCGCCGTAACCTGCAAGCACGGTTTGCCGACGGAATCATGCAGGACCGCGAATTGCGGCCCCAACCAGCCTGTTGGCAAGTCACCCAGCGGCGTTGCCGAAAACCGCTCATCCAGCCACAACGCCCCCAAGAGCGGTTCGGCGGAAGCCGGCTTTCCAGCCGCCACTGGCGCTGCCAAGCGTATTCCGTAAAGCCGCGCGTAATCGCTGTTCAGCCGCGTCACTCGACCCGCCGTCATGTCGAACTCAACACGATTCACCTGAAAATCGGCCGGCAGTCTGAGGGCCGTTGCGGTCAACCCCATCACGGCAACGGCCAGCAAATCGCCACGCCGGGAAATGGTGCTTGTCGCGGGCCGCCCGCTCGGCGGCGCGGCGACGATACGCGGGAATCGGTCGGCCGCAACCACTTCCCCATCCGGTTGCAATTCGACCCGCACGGAGCGACTCGCGTCTTGGATCAATTTCACCCCTAAAAGCTGCGACTGCTTTTGTCCGAGATAACCGGCCCCGGTATGACCGTGAATGCGGTAGTCCAACTCGAGGTCGAAGTCGGCTCGCGCGGCCGGTGGCGGCACGGCCAATGTGGGCACGCCCGACGGCTCGACAATCACCATCGAGGGCTTGCCACTGTCGTCCGGTTGCACGGCGAACGCGGCCCCCTTCCACCCCGCCGGCAATCCGCCCTCCTTCACGTTGGAAAAATCTTCGGCATAGGCCCAGTCTGCCGCAACGCTCGCGACCTCGCCGGCAGCCCCGTCTGACTTGCCACTCAACAGTCCCGGCGACTGCCCGGGAATGGCTTGACGAAACCGAAGCATTCCGAAAGCCACGAAGCCGATCCCAGCCACCAGAGCCACCAACCCGAGCACACCCACCATCACGAAAGCCGCCACTCCGCCGGACCATCGCGAGCGCCGACGCGATCCATCCCGCGGGTCGCCGTCGGAAGCGAGCCCGCCGTGACTCCCTGGCGCCAAAGCACTCAACGGCGTTCCTGAAACCGCGGCAACCGCTGGAACCAGTAGAACCGACTGCGGGCCGGCCGGATCAGTGCGAGGCAGCGCACCGCCGGATGTTCCTGAAGCCGCCTCCACCGGCACAGCGGCAGCGGTGATCACCGGCGCTGCTGCAAGGGAAATCGTGGACGCAAACGCTCGGCCCCGAGCGCCAGATCCACCACTAGCCGGCGAACTGCCCGCCGAACTGCCCACCAAACTGCCCGCAGAACTGCCCGCAGAACCTG
>CAIXSC010000193.1 GCA_903921945.1 uncultured Planctomycetaceae bacterium | reverse complement strand
TTCGAGCGGATGGCGGCCCATGTGGACGACATCTGTTTCATTCGTTCGATGCACGCGAACACGCCGAATCACGAGCAATCGATGCGGCTGATGAACTGCGGCGACGAGCGTCTTTCGCGTCCCAGTCTGGGCGCGTGGTTGACGTATGGCCTGGGTTCGGAGAACCAGAATCTTCCCGGGTTTGTCGCCATGTGTCCCGGCTTGCCGGTGGCGGACGTCTCGAATTGGCGTTCAGCGTTCTTGCCGGGAATCTACCAAGGCACGCATTTGGACACGCGTAAACGCAAGGTGGAGCAACTGGTGGAAAATGTCGCGAATCCGCGGCTTGGAAAGTCCGAACAGCGTCGGCAACTCGACTTGTTGCAGCGAATGAACCAGCGTCACAGGGCGGGACGGCAGGACGAACCCGAATTGGAGGCGCGGATCGAGGCGTTTGAATTGGCGTTTCGGATGCAGGCCGAGGCGACCGACGCGTTCGATTTGGAACGCGAGCCCAAGCATGTGCTGGAAGCTTACGGCGACACGATGCAGGGCCGGCAACTGCTGTTGGCCCGGCGGCTCATCGAACGCGGCGTTCGCGTCGTGCAGTGCTACCATGGCGACGTGCAGCCCTGGGACAGCCACAACGACCTAGAGAAGGGACATCGGCAATTGGCTCAGCAGGTCGATGGCGCGATCGCGGCGCTGCTGAGCGATTTGAAGCAACGCGGCCTGTTTGACGAGACGATTGTGCTGTGTGGCGGCGAGTTTGGCCGGACGCCGGCGGTGGAGCTAGTCAACGGCAAACCGGGCGGAGGCCGCGATCACAACCACTGGGGCTTCTCGGTGTGGCTCGCGGGCGGCGGCGTCAAGGGAGGAATGGCCTACGGGGCGACCGACGAGTTTGGCTATCGAGCCGTGGAAAACCCGGTCCATGTCCATGACCTGCACGCGACCTTGTTGCATCTCTTGGGGTTCGATCACACTCGCCTGACGTATCGCCACGCGGGCCGCGATTTCCGCTTAACCGACGTGTACGGAAACGTGGTCGAGGCGGTGTTGGCATGAGCGACGCGATCCGCGTCCGCGACCTGCGGAAAACCTACCCGGCGTCTCCGCCTGTCGAAGCGGTTCGCGGCATCGACTTGCACGTCGAACGGGGTGAATGCTTTGGCCTGCTGGGACCGAACGGCGCGGGCAAGACAACGACCATCGAAATCCTGGAAGGACTGCTCGACGCCACCAGCGGCGACGTGGAAATCCTTGGACTCCGCTGGGACCGAGACGGCGATGCGATTCGCCAACGCATCGGCATTTCACTGCAAGAAACCCGTCTGTCCGAAAAGCTGACGCTGCGGGAAACGCTGCGTCTCTTCCGAAGCTTTTATCGCCAGGGCCGCGACCCCGACCAGTTGATTGCCCAGTTGTCCTTGGGCGACAAGGCGGATGCGCGCGTGGGCAAGTTGTCAGGCGGCCAAAAACAGCGATTGGCGGTCGCCTGCGCTCTCGTCGGAGATCCCGAACTGCTGTTTCTCGACGAGCCCACCACCGGGCTCGATCCGCGTTCCCGCCGCGAGCTGTGGTCGGTGATCCAGCAATTCCGTGATTCGCGGCGGACTGTGTTGCTGACGACGCATTACCTGGACGAAGCCGAGCGGCTTTGCGACCGTGTCGCTATTGTCGATCGTGGCCGTGTCATCGCCTGCGACACGCCCCGCGCCTTGATCGCTTCGCTTGGCGGCGAACACGTCATCGAGTTCCAGGCGAGCGATCGACTGGCAACCGGAGGCGCCGGCCGCCGCCCGACACTGGATGCCATGCTGGCCTTGCCGTCGGTGACGGGGGCCCGTGATGACGGCGAACGATTGGCGTTGTCGGTCGCCGAACCGCATGTGGCGATTCCCGCGTTGCTCGCGCGGCTCGCCGATTTGGGCTTCCAACTGGCGGGCCTGACGACGCGTCACGCTAGCCTCGAAGATGTGTTCATCAAAGTGGCGGGACACGCGTTGAGCGACGCGGAACCGTCCGTTCGCGAATAGGCGTCCCGTATGTCTTCCGCATTTGCGCAGTTGACGCTGTCACGGATCCGCGAGTTCATTCGCGAACCGGAGGCGCTGTTCTGGGTGTACGGCTTCCCACTGTTGATGGCCACCGCGCTTGGCATCGCCTTCCGCAATCAACCGGTTGAGCAAATGCGTGTGGATGTGGTGAAGACGCGGGCCGACGCCCCGCCGGCTGACGCGGGACCGCTGGCCGCGTTGGCCCGCGAGTCGCGGTTTGTGGTGACCGAGGGAACGGATACGGCCGCCCGGCAACGATTGCGTGGCGGGAAGACCGACGTCGTTGTTGTCGTCGTCCGCGGTGCGGCGGAGTTGACGACCGCGGAAGGCAGCGCGGTCGCTACGGATCCGCCGGTCGCGGGGGGCGGGGCGGTTGCTACGGATCCGCCGGTCGCGGAGGGCGGGGCGGTTGCGGAGGGGGCCGCAGTTGCGAAGGGCGGGGCGCGGTACGCCTACTTGTACGATTTCACTCGCAAGGAAAGCCTGCTCGCGCGGAACGCCGTGGAGGACGCACTGCAGCGGGCGGCGGGGCGGCGGGACGCCTTCATGGCCGAAGACCGCAATTTCGACGAACCGGGCGGACGCTACATCGACTTTCTCGTGCCCGGATTGCTCGGAATGAGCTTGATGGGAGGCGGTCTGTGGGGCGTCGGTTACGTGATTGTCGACATGCGGATCCGCAAGTTGCTCAAGCGGTTCCTCGCCACCCCCATGCCCCGCTCCCATTTCCTGGCAGCCATCCTGGCCAGTCGTTTGCTGTTTCTGCTGCCCGAAGTGCTCGTGTTGCTCGCCTTCGCCCGCTTCGCGTTTGGCGTGCAGTCCCAAGGCGGACTGGTCGGCGTGCTCGTGTTCATCCTGCTGGGAGCGCTCGCGTTCGCGGGCATCGGTTTGCTGGTGGCCAGCCGCGCCCGTACTTTGGAATCGGTGTCAGGCCTGATGAATCTCGTGATGTTGCCGATGTGGGTGTTATCGGGCATCTTTTTTTCGTCGGATCGGTTCCCGACAGCCGTCCAGCCATGGATCAAGCTGTTGCCGTTGACGATGGCGATTGACGGATTGCGGGGCGTGATGATCGAAGGCTTGGCCGCGTGGTCTCAGCCGCGGGAACTGATCGGATTGGCGATCTGGGCCTCGGTGTCGTTCGCGCTGGCGCTGCGGCTGTTTCGCTGGAACTGAAATCCGCGGCGTGCCGAAAGTCGGCGTGCCGATCGGCGATGCGCCGTGTCGACAAGTGATGCGCCGACCGCACGTCCTCGTCGGCCACTTTGTTGTCAATCGAAGACGGAATCGTCGATGATCCCTTGCCGGAGTAGCTCATTAAGGGCATTCCAAGCGGCTTTCTTTTCCGCTTCTTTCTTGCTCGTGCCCCATGCAGGTGGAAAAACCATCTGATGGATACGCACGCGAATCTGGAAAGTCTTCTGGTGATCCGGCCCGGACTCCTGAATCAACTCGTAGACCGGCGAGGCATTGAAATGGCGCTGTGCGACTTGTTGCAAGTCGGACTTGGGATTGTCCTTGTTGGAGGCGGCTTCGATAACCGGTAAAAATTTGGTCAACAGAGTGCGCAATAGATCGCGAGCACGCATCACCCCGCCATCGGCAAGCACCGCGCCGTAGAAAGCCTCGAACAGGTTTCCCAAGACCTTATCCGAGATACTGTTGTGCGAGATGCCTTTACCGAGTTGCATGAATTCGCGCAGTCCGAGTTCGTTGCAGAATCGGCTACACCATTTACTACTAACCATCAGCGCTTTCATTCGCGTCAGGTCGCCTTCCAGCCGCTCGGGGTAACGCTCGTAGAGCAGTTCGCTGGCGACCAATCCCAGGAGGGAATCGCCGAGGAATTCGAGACGCTCGTTGGAATCCAGCGCATTGGTCGCCGACGAAGCATGCGTTAGCGCCAGGCGAAGCAGCCAGAGATTCTTGAAAGAGATCCCGGTGCGCTGCATGCAGCGGCGGAGCCGGTCAAGGGTTTCTTCATCCAATGTCGCGTCTTTCCCGTGGTTGCTTGGATGGTTGGCATGCGTTCCTTCGGCCGTCGAACCGGGAAAAGGCACAGGAACGGATGTGTTCGGATTGGCGGGAAACACATTCGCCGCACCCGTGTCAGCGCCGCCACCGTCCAGCGTGGGAGATGGACCGGCGGCCGGTGCCGGGTCCGGAGTTCCCTCGATGTCCTTTTGCCCCTCTGATTGATCTTTTCGGTTTGTCATTCCAAGTAACTTGATGAGATGTCCCACGAGGGGTGTGATGGATTGTGGTGTCGTCAAAAGAGGGGTTTGTCGGCCCGAGCTTGCTCGGATGTTGCCGGTCGGCCCATGAATCCGCTAGGGTGAATCGTCTCGTGTGAACCGGCTGGTTGGATTTTCCGCCCCATCCTTCCGTGGTAGCTCACTGGTCAGCTATTAAAGGCCCGCTCCCGATTGGATTTGCCCAAACTTCGACAACTTTTTACGGTGCGGTCCGTTGCGCACTATCCCACGTATCACCGACGCGAGGGGCGAATTCTCATTTCCCGAAAAATAATTGCCACCGCGTCTTGGGGGGGACTCTCCCCGCTGTTGCTGGTCGCGATCGTCGCGATTGTCGGCGGGGCGTGCGTTCGCGTGGCACACCTTGCGGCCAGCGGCGTGGACCACTTTGACGAGGGAGTCTACGTCGCGACTTTGCCGCCGGATGAACGTGGACGCACTTCGTACCCGATGCGGCATCTCTACGCGCCGCCGATCGTCCCAAGCCTGCACGCGTTCGCGGCCTGGTCGACGGGCGACGCGTCTTGGTCACCCATGATGATCGGGGTGCTCGCCGGATGTCTGACGCCGTTGGCAATCGGCTGGCTCGGCTATCGTTGGTTCGGGCCGCTGGCCGGAGCTATCGCGGCGACGCTTGCCGCAACGAGCGACCTGCATGCCGCTTTCTCCCGTTCGGCGCTCACCGATTCGCCGCTGCTTTTACTCGTGCTCCTGGCCCTAGCCGCGCTGGAGCCCGCCTTTCGAACCGGCCGTTCGGCGCCGATCTTGATCGCGGGCGCACTCACCGGTATCGGCTGGTGGATCAAATACAACGGTTGGCTCCCGCTGGCGATCGGCGCTGCCGCGCTAACGCTGAAGTCGGCCGCCGACTTGCTGGTTACGCGCCGCCAAACTTCTTCTCAGGGCAATCCGCGATCCGGGGCCGAGCCGCGCCGACGGTCGGAACCGCTCGCGCCGAAAGCGGAGGCCGCTCGGGCCGAGGGTGTTCCGTGGAAGGGGCAGACCGATTTGCCCCGTGTTTCTGGTGTCGCCGAAGTGCCGGCATGGGGCGCGGCGGTGGCGGTCGCCGCGATTGCCGGCATCGCGTTTGCCGCCCAGTTGTATCTGCTGTCCGCCGACGGCGATCGCTACGCCGACATCGCCGCCAACCATCGCCGCTATGTGGTCGGGCCGCTCGGTTGGTTCGGATCGCTATCCCGTCAAGCCGCGAACCTCGCTTGGTTTGACGGGGGGTTGACCACGATCGCGGGGCCATTGTTGGTGGCGGGCATGCAGTTCCGTCGCCGAGGGTTCCATCTGGCGGTGGGACTGTCGATCGGTAGTTTGATCCTGGGAACTTTCCCCGTGCTGCTTGGCGCGGCTGTCGTTTGGGGGTGGCTCGTCGCGCGGGACGCTTGGCAAAGGCCAGAGCAACTGACGTGGGGAACGTGTATCACCGCGGCTTGGGTGGGCGGACTGTTTGTGGCGACGCCGAACTATACGCCCTACGCGCGACTCGCGCTTCCGCTGGTCGCCGCCTTATGGCTGGTTGCCGGCGCGTTGCTCGCCCGAGCATCCAGCGGGCCCGGTCATTCAATCTTGTCGATGCGTGCGGGCATCGTGCTGGCGGTGGTTTGGATGGCAGTCGTGGCGGTTCGCGCCCCAACGCTTCTTCAGCGGGGCATGCCTGCTTGGCGCGACCGAACGGATCTCCGCCGAGCGGCCTCGCTGCTGGTCGATCGCGCCTTGGCGACTACCCACACTCAAACCCGCACCCTCGATGGCCCTGGGACTCGGTTGCCAGTTGGTACCACCCGACCTCAAGCCGTGTTCCTAACCTATGGCGAACCGGCCGTGTATTACCTTCTCAGTCGCGAGTCGCGGTTTCGCGATCCGGCTGGGTTCGGGATTGCTCCCACAGGCGATATTCCGCGAGCCAACGCCGCGGACTGTCCCGTATTTTTGATTGCGGGTCCGCACGCCGGACAGGATGAAGCAATGACATCCGCCGCGAACCGACTGCAACTCGTGGCCGAAGCAACGTTTCAGCTCAGCGACCTGCCGTTGCTTGACCTGCGTGATGCCCGAACGCTCGGCCCGTCCGCTTCGGCGCGATCCGCGACCTTGCATTGCTACCAACTGACGCGATAGCCACAGTCCACCGGAGGCTTGCGCCGGTTGCGGGTGACAGACTGCGGTTTACCGGAGCCGCGAAACTGTTGCCGCAGGCCTATCTCTTGGCTACGATTGAGCTTTCCCACCTGTCGCTGTTTAGCCCACCTGCGAGTTTCCCATGGCCACTCGAGCTCTTCCGTTCGCGCAACGGCGCGGCTCAACCGCCTTTGGTCGTTTGACCCTAGGTGGTGCCTGGGCGGGTCTTGTGCTTGCTGTCGCCGGCTATTGGACGGTGAATCCCGCCGTGTTAGCCCAGACCGGCGCCAATGCGGCCGCAGTCGGGCCGCAGGCCGAAACGGCCGCGGGCACCGTGGCGAATGCGAACGCGGGTGCCGTGGCGAACGCGATGGCGGTCGACTTCGGGCAGGACATCATTCCGCTGTTGAGTCGGCATGGCTGCAACGCGGGCGGCTGCCACGGCAAGGCTAGCGGCCAGAACGGATTCAAGCTCTCGCTCTTTGGATTCGACCCGCAGTTCGACCACGAGGCGATTGTGCGACAAGCACGCGGGCGGCGGTTGTCCTTGGCCGCTCCTGGGCAGAGCTTGTTGCTGACCAAGGCGACGGGTCAAACGCCTCACGGCGGTGGAAGGCGGATCGAACCCGGGAGTGCCGCGTACGATCAGCTTTACGCCTGGATCGCCGCGGGCGCTCCCGCCGCCAATCCCGCCGCTCCGCGACTGGTTGGCCTGCGAATTGAACCGCGACAAGCCACGCTTTCCAAGGGCGGCACGGCGACATTGAAAGTCGCCGCCGAGTATAGCGATGGCCGCCAACGCGACGTCACTGCCCAAGCTCAGTTCTCCAGCAACCTGGATGTCGTCGCCGCTGTCAGCGAAGAAGGGGTGGTCCGGGCCGGTGACGAGAAGGGCGAGGCGGTGATCATGGCGCGGTTTCAAGGCGAGGTCGCCGTGTTCCGCGCGATTCTGCCTCATGGCCCGCCACGCACCACAATCCCGGGTTTTGAGGCGTCCCACTACATCGACCGATTGGCCGCCGAAAAATGGAAACAACTCGGCTTGCTGCCTTCGCCGCCGGCCGACGACGCCACGTTTCTTCGTCGCGTGACCGTTGACCTGTGCGGTCGCTTGCCGACGGTGGACGAAATTCGCGAGTTTCTTTCCGACGCGGCTCCGGCGGCAAAGTCCGACGAGAAGCGGCGTCGCGTGATCGACCGGTTGCTCGACAGCCCCGACTATGCTTCCTACTTCGCGCTTCGCTGGGGAGCGATCCTGCGGAATTCGAATCTGGCGGGTTCGGATCAAGCGGCCTATGCCTTCCACAATTGGTTGAAGGAGATGTTGGCTCGCAATCGTCCCTACGACGAAATGGTGCGCGGGATCGTCGCGGCTTCGGGCGAATGGCAGGACGCGCCGGCGATTAACTGGTACTGGCAAAGTCGCGACGATCAGCTGCATCAAGTCACCGCCGACACCGCCCAAGTGTTTCTCGGGCTGCGTCTGCAGTGTGCCCGTTGCCATCATCATCCCTACGAACGCTGGGGGCAGGCGGACTACTTTGGACTGGCCGGTTTTTTCACTCGGTTGGGACGCAAAGGTTTTGGGCAGCCGCCGCCGTATTACGCGTCGGCCACCGTGACGACCGGCGAGCGGAATCCGCTGACGGGCAAGGCGCCCGAGCCAAAGTATCTCGATGGTCCGGAAGCGAAGTTCGGGCCGGACGAGGATCCACGGCATGGCTTGGTGGACTGGATGGCGAAGCCTGACAATCCGTTTTTCGCTCGCGTGTTCGTGAATCGTGTCTGGGGACATTTCCTCGGCCGCGGCCTTGTCCACGAAATCGACGACATGCGGGAGACCAACCCGCCGTCGAACCCGGAATTGCTCGACGCGCTCGCACGCGACTTTGTGGATCGCAAGTTCGACATGAAACATGTCGTCCGTGTGATCCTCAACAGCCGTGTTTACCAACTGTCCTCCGAGCCATCGCCGGACAACGCCCACGACAAACAGAACTTCGCGCGATACTACGGCCGGCGGCTGGTCGCCGAGGTGTTTCTTGACGCGGTTGATCAAGCGACCGGCGCGAAGACCCGCTTCAACGGTGTCAGTTCACAAGCCCGCGCCATCGACTTGCCGCATGAAGGGTTCGGCTCGTATTTCCTGGACACCTTCGATCGACCGCGGCGCGTGACGAGCTGCGAATGCGAACGGTCGAGCGGCGCTACGCTTGCCCAAGTGCTGTTGCTCGCCAATTCCGACGAAATCGAAAACAAGCTTGCCGCCGGCGATGGCCGGATCGCTCGGTTGATCGCCGCGAAAAAGTCTGATCGCGAAATCGTCGATGATATCTACTTGGCAACGCTGGGCCGGTTCCCGCGAGCCGATGAGCTGGCGACCGCTTTGCCGTACGTGTCCGAGTCGAAGGACCGGGCAGCCGCATTGCAGGACATGCTGTGGACACTGCTGAACACCCGAGAATTCATGTTTAATCACTAGGAGTGCCGTCGCCATGATCGAGATTCAAGGACGCAGCATGCGAACGTGCGACGGTACGACCCGCCGCGGCTTTTTGAGGATCGGCAGTTTGGGTGTGGGCGGTATCGGGATCGGCGCCCTCGCCCTGCCCGACCTGTTGCGGCTACGCGCGATGGGAGCCGCCCCGAATCATCGCAAGGCGGTGATCCTGATTTGGCAGGCGGGCGGCCCGAGCCACCTGGATATGTACGATTTGAAGCCCGACGCGCCCGCCGAGTTTCGCGGCGAATTCCGGCCCATCGCCACCAACGTCGCGGGCATCGACATCGGCGAGCACTTGCCGCTGCAATCGCGAATCATGGACAAACTGGCGATTGTCCGCTCGGGCTGCCATACCAACGCCGGCCACGGTATGGGTTCGCAGTGGATGCTCACCGGCTGGCAGCCGACAATCGAGGTCAACGACAACATTTACCCGTGCATCGGCTCGGTCGCCTCTCGCATGAAAGGACCGAACGAGCCGGGGATGCCGGCGTACGTGAACCTGCCCCGGCCGCTTGGGCTCGGCAAGGCGGCCTATCTTGGAGCCTCTTTCAATCCGTTTTCGCCCGACAGCGATCCCAACGCCGACAGCTTCCAAGTGCGCAACCTGAAGCTCACGGGCCGCGTTGATCTCGCGCGACTCGATCGCCGCGAGCAACTCCTCCGTCGGCTGGATGGCATCCGTCGCGATATCGACACGAAGGGCGATATCTTGGGGATCGACAAGTTCTACCGCGACGCGATGGAGATGGTGACCAACGACAAAGCGCAGAAGGCGTTCCACGTTCAGTCGGAGCCGGCCAAGTTGCGGGATGAGTACGGCCGCAACGACCTGGGCCAAAGCTGCTTGCTCGCCCGCCGGCTTGTCGAAGCCGGAGTGACCTTCGTCGCCATCCAGGCCGGCGGCGGTTGGGACACGCACGGCGACAACTTCAAGCAGTTGAAAGACAACCTGTTGCCGAAGTACGACCGGGCGGTTTCCGCGCTCGTTACCGATCTGTACGACCGCGGCTTGCAAAACGATGTGCTCGTCATGGCGATGGGCGAATTCGGACGAACGCCGCGCATCAATGGAGGCGCCGGACGCGACCACTGGCCGCAGGCCATGTCGGTGCTGTACGCCGGCGGCGGTTTGCGGATGGGGCAAGCGATTGGCACGACCAACGACAAGGCCGAGTACCCGACGTCGAAGCCGGCGACCCCGGGTTGCCTGCTTTCGACCATGTACCGAGTGCTCGGGATCGACCATCGGCATGTGTTCCACGATCAAGCCAACCGGCCATTGCCGATCTTGAGCGAAGGCCAGCCGATCGAGGAACTGTTCTAGCGTCCCCGAGCTCGCTTCACCGGCCACAGCGCATCGAAGGCGGTCACGATCATGTTCTCACCTTGTTTCCGCCGTCGATCCCATTCCGCGCTCGCCGCCACCTGCCGCACGCTTCTCGGAACGAGTCGCGTCGTCGGCAGCGGTTGGTGCGGCGGCGCGGCCGCTGTCCGAGTCCTTGGCGCCGATCGAGTGCGGCTGGTCGTTGGGGCGATACTGCTTGCCGCAGTGCTTCCGGCAGCGGTTCGCGCCGAACTGCCGATGCCGAGACTCGACCGCCTGCTGCCGCTCGGGGCGGTCGCCGGCACAACGGTCGAGGTCGAAGTGGCAGGCGCCGACCTTGAGGATGCCAAGGCCCTTGTCTTTGATAGCGATGGCCTGACCGCCACACTGGTGGAAGGCAAGGAACGCCGCTTTCAAGTGACGATCGCCCCGGAGACACCGGCGGGCACGTATGACGCCTGGGTTTTGAGCCGCTACGGCGTCAGCAGCCCGCGGCTGTTCTATATCGCGCGGGAGATGAACGCGGTTGGAGAAGTCGAACCGAACAACAGCGACGACAAAGCGCAGGCGATTCAGGTCAACTCGCTCGTGCAGGGCTCGTCGGACCAAAACGACCAGGATATGTTTCGGTTTTCCGCGAAGTCGGGCCAACGGTTGGTTGTGCGCACGCTGGCGAGCAAGCTCGATTCGATGATGGATCCGACGCTTTCACTCGCGAGTGCCTCGGGGCAACCGTTGGCGAGCAACGGAGATTACTTTGGTCGGGACGCTTTGATCGATTTTGTCGCGCCGGCGGACGGGGATTATCTAGTTACGGTTAGCGACCTGTCGTTTCGTGGCGGCCATCCTTATCTGCTGGCGGTGTCGGACGGGCCCCAGTTGGAAAATGTGTCGCCGCGAGCGATTCGCGCCGGACAAGCGACCGAGTTGCGTTTTTTCGGTCGCAACCTCGGGGCCGGGGCGGCGGCCAGCCTGCTTCGCGTTGGCGATTTGCCGCTCGACGAGCTGACCCGGGCTGTCACGCCGCCCGCCGATGTCGCCGCGCTGCGTGCCTTCCGGTTTCTTGAACATCCCACCGACCATACGACGCTGCCGACGGCCGCCACCGATACGCTTACCGGGTTTCAAGTCCGCGCCGGCCTGCCGCGCGAGCAGGGGCCGGCCGTTCCGGTGCTGGTCTCCGACCACGACGTCTCGGCGGAACGCGAGCCGAATGACTCGCCTGACCAAGCCCAACCGCTCACCGTTCCCGCCGTTGTCAGTGCCCGGTTCGACGCGGCCCGCGATGGCGACTACTACGAATTGGAGGTCGCTGAAGCCGGGGCGTACTCGATCGATGTCTACTGCGAACGGATCGGCGGACGGGCCGATGCCTACGTCGCGGTGCTCGACGAACAGGGAAACCGAGTGGTCGAACTGGATGACTACGGCCATCGGGTGAACGCGTTCGATGGGCATCTCCGCGATCCGTCGGGGCAGGCGAATCTCGCCGCGAAGAAGAAATACCGACTGCTCGTGCAGGATCGCTATCGGCGTGGCGGTGCGCGTTATCAGTATGTGCTCTCTGTCCGTAAGCCGACGCCAGACTTTTTCGTCGCGGCGATTCATCGCCAAAACCCGGGCCCCGGCGGCACAACGATTGGACGTGGCGGCGCCACGCATCTGGATGTGATCGTCCATGCCACGGACGGTTTTACCGGCCCCGTCTCGATCGTGGCCGAAAACCCGCCGCCCGGGATCCTCGTCGAGCCGGCGGTGATTCACGGCAATTCAGGACAGCTTGTGCTGCGGGCTGAGGCCAACGCGCCGGATGCGTTGCACTGGCTGACGCTTATCGCCACCGGAACGCGCGACGGCGAGACGCTCCGTCGGGAAGTTCGTCCTTACGTCCGTGTTTCGAATGACGCGAACTACAGCTCCAGCCGGCCAACGCGGCGATTGCCGATCGCGGTCCGGGACGTCGCGCCCTTCGCCGTCCGCACCGACTCGACGACGCCGATCGCTGTGCAGGCCGGGCAGAAGGTGGATCTGAAGCTGTTGTTGGAACGCCGTTGGGCGGACGCCAAAAACGCGGTGACGGTTCAACCGCTCGGGTTTCCCGGTAACTTCAAACTAGGCAACCAGGAATTCAAACCGGACATGGGCGAACTGTCGGCGACACTGGAGGTGGCTGCGAACACTCGTCCGGGTGACTACGCTCTCGTCCTTCTGTGCCAGTCCCAAGTTCCCTTTTCGAAAGATGCCGCGGCCGCCACGAAGCCGAACACGCTTGTCGCTTTGCCGAGCTTTCCTGTGCGGCTCACGGTGACGCCGCCGCCGAAACCATGACCTCGCCGCCTACTTCGCCATTCGCGGACAACGCCGGTCCCGCATCGGATTCTGGTTCCAGCCGGTGCGTGTTGCTGATCGATCTGGATAACTGTCCCGCCGAATTGCCGACGACTCCCCAGGATTTTTCCTGTTTCCATCGCGTCATCGCCTGCCACGGTGTGATCGAACCACGCGTGGCATTGTCCACGGCCGAGCGACTGGCGGCTCCAATCGCAGAGGGCCGCTTGCAGATCTTGCGGATGAAACGCGCTGGCCGCAACGCCGCCGATTTCGGACTCGCGTTTTCCGCTGGCCGACTGATCGAATCGGAACCCGATTCGTCCAAGTTCGTCATCCTCTCCAAGGATGCCGATCTCGACCACGTGGTGGAGTTGATTCAAGCGTTGGGCCGATCGGCTCGGCGAGTCGCTTCGCTCGAAGCCGCCCGCAGCGAATCGTCGCCCGCAGCGTCAGCGGCGGTGGCTGCGGCATCGGTGACGACAGCGCCGGTAACTCCCGTATCGGTGGCGCCAGCGGCGGCAGCGTTGGCTGCCGTAGCGTCGGCTGCCGTGGCGCCAACGCGGGTAGGCCTCGATGCGAGCCGGATGGTTTCGACTGCCAACGTCGCCAGCGGCCCGAAGCCTTCCGCAACCAAGCCCGCCGCCAAGTCGTATTCCACCAAGCCCGATCTGGAGATCGCCGAGATCACGGTCGATTACGCGCGCCATTTGGGGCTGTTTCCCCAATCGCGTCCCGTCCGTCGCAAGACGCTCCTCCGTTCCATCGCCAACTACTGTCGACTCCGCGACCAAGCGATCCTCCGACGGGTCGTCGATGAACTCGAAGCGTCCGGCTATCTTCGCTTCGACGCCAAAGGTCAAATCGAATATCTCGAGCAGGCGTTTTTCCGGAAGCCACACCGGGATGAACTTGATCCTGAGCTTGATCCCGAGCGCGTTCCCCTTGGGGACGCCTACGAGACCTATGTGGGCAGGGAACTCAACGCCGACCTTTTTATCTTCGCGGAAGAAGCCACGCCGGAAGATGGTTGTCCGCCCGAGTTGCCGCAGCACGAAGGCCAGCATCACGCTAGCCTCCCCGCGAAAAGTCTGCCGGACGAAATGAACTCGTCGCGCACAGGCGTCGCGAGCACAAACCTCGCAAGCATGGAGTCGGCGAGCGTGGAGTCGGCGAGCTCGGAGCGGTCGAGCGGGGAGTCGGCAAGCGGGGAGTCGACGAGCGGGGACGAGACAGCGCACGTCGAGAAGCGGCAGCGTGCGAGAACCCGAAAGCGTACGAAGGGCGTGGCAAAGCGAGTTAATCCACCGGAAGTCCCGGATCCATTTTTGTCCACCGAACTTCAGTCTGAAGAAACGCCCGAACCACCCGACTTGTTCGCGTTCCTGTCGGCTTTCGACGATCGCAATCCTCTGTAGCCCTGTGGAACTTGGGGCGGAACGGACAGGTCGCAGTTCATGAGTCGATTGCCGGAGGAGTCCGCCGGCGGCTCGATCGACCCAGCGTCAATCGCCGCCGACCGTCCCCAGGAACGGGCGCCGCTGCCGCGGAATGTCCGCGTGCTCGGTGTGGTCAGTCTGCTGAACGACACCGCCAGCGAGGCGGTTTATCCGCTGTTGCCAACCTTCCTGCTGGAAACGTTAGGCGGCAGTCGCGCGATGCTCGGGTTGATCGAAGGGGCGGCGGAAAGCGTTTCCAGTCTCTTGAAACTGGTCGCTGGCCGTTGGTCCGACCAAGCGACCCGGCGGAAGCGGTTTCTCGTCGCGGGCTACGGGTTGGCCACATTGACCCGGCCGCTCATCGGTTTGGCGAGCGTCCCTTGGGAACTGCTAGCGCTGCGGGTCACCGACCGGCTGGGCAAAGGCGTTCGTTCGGCGCCCCGCGACGCGCTGCTCGCCGAGTCCACCCCCAAGGAACAGCTTGGCCGCGCCTTCGGCTTCCACCGCTCGATGGATCACCTGGGCGCGGCGATCGGGCCGTTGCTGGCAAGTCTATTTCTGTGGTGGAAACCGGATGGTATTCGTTGGCTGTTCCTCTTGACCCTGCTCCCTGGCGTCGCGGTGCTCGCCACTTTGATGCTGGGCGTTCGGGAAACGACCGACGGCAAGGACTCGCAGGCCCCCGCGCCACCGCCCTCGCAGGATCCATCCCCACACGATCCGCCCTCACACGATCCGCCCTCACACGATCGGACGTCACACGATCGGACGTCATACGATTCCACGTCGCCGAGCGAACGCAATTCCCTGGGCGCGGCGGCTGCCGTGGCGCTGTCGGCCTTGCATCCGGGGCCATTGGATGGATCGTTCCGCCTGTATTTGGTGGCCTTGTTGGTGTTCACGCTGGGCAACTCAAGCGACGCGTTTCTGTTGGTGCGAGCTCGGGAGCTGGGCTTGAAGGAATCGCAGTTGCCGCTGCTCTGGCTCGTGTTCCACCTCGTGAAGAGCGGGGGAAACTGGCTCTCGGGATTCGCGGCGGACCGCTGGGATCCGCGTCGTTTGGTGCTGGGAGGTTGGGTCGTCTACGCGGTTGTCTATGTCGGGTTCGCGTTATCGCAAACCGCATGGCAGCTCGTGGCGTTGATGTTGGTGTATGGCGTGTTTTACGCGTTGACGGAGCCGGCGGAGAAGTTGCTGGTGACGCGTTGGTCAGGGCGGATCGCGCCGGGGCTGGCCTTTGGCTGGTTCCACCTGACGATCGGGATCGCCTCCTTGCCAGCCAGTTTGATTTGCGGCGCCCTGTATCAAGGATTGGGGCCGCTCGCCGCCCTCGGTTTCGGCGCTGCGTTGGCGTTCGTGGCGAGCGGATTGTTGATGGCGGTTCCGAATCGCTTGACCCACGGCGGCTGATGGAGCGGTTGGCGCCGTTATTCGGGTGGCCGCGAAACCATCTTGCCAAGCGGCATATCCTGGCCGCTGGCAACGGCAAGTGATACGCTTACGGCATGCTTACCCCTTCCGACATTTTGGGGCCGGCGGGCCGCATCGCGGCGCGGCTAAAGAATTACGAGCACCGGCCGCAACAGGTGGAGATGGCGGAGGCGGTGGCGGGCGCCATGCGCGACGGCCGACACCTCATTGTCGAAGCCGGCACAGGGGTTGGAAAAAGTTTTGGTTACCTGGTGCCGGCGATTCTGCGGGCGACGGAAGGCGAAGCGAAGCTGGAGGCGGCCGAGGCGGCGGCGGGTGGGACCAGTTCGTCGGGCGACGAAAAGTCAACTCGATGTCGAATCGTCATTTCCACGCACACGATCAGCCTGCAAGAGCAGTTGCTCTCCAAAGACCTGCCGTTCCTCCGCAGTGTGATTCCCCGCGAATTCACCGCCGTGCTCGTCAAAGGCCGCGGCAACTACCTGAGCCTCCGCCGGTTGTCCGGTGCCGTCGCGAAGGCCCCCAGTCTGTTCCGTCAAGAGTCGGAATTCGAGCAACTGCAATCGATTCGCGAATGGTCGGAAAAGACCGGCGACGGCTCGTTGAGCGATTTGGCGTTTCGTCCGGCAGGCCCGGTCTGGGAGGAAACGGCGAGCGACAGCGGCAATTGCCTCGGCCGGAACTGCCCGACTTATCAAGACTGCTTTTACTTCCGTGCGCGACGGCGAGCGGTCAATGCGCAGATCCTGGTCGTCAACCACGCGCTTTTCTTCAGCGATCTCGCGTTGCGCCGCGCGAATGCTTCCATCCTGCCTGACTACGACGCGGTCGTGCTCGACGAGGCGCACACGATCGAGGCGGTGGCCGGCGACCACATGGGACTCGGTGTCACCTCGGGCCAAATCCAATTCACGCTGAACAAGTTGTTCAACGATCGAACCAACAAGGGACTGCTCGTCCACCATGGGCTGCTGCCGTTGCAGCACGACGTCTTGGCCTGCTCGCAGGCCGCCGACATGCTGTTCCAGGAACTGCACGCTTGGTCGCGGGAATCGGACAACCGCACCGGACGGGTGCGAAAGCCGCTGGGGATCGTCAACGATACGAGCCCGTTGCTGCTGGCGCTGTCCAAGAAACTGCGCGGCGTAGCCCAGGAATTCGAGGCGGCCGACGTGCGGCAGGATTTCCTGGCCTGTTCAGAGCGGCTCAAGGCTTTGGCGGGCGAACTGGATCAATGGATTGCGCAGGACTTGCAGGGCGCTGTGTACTGGATCGAATCGAGCGAAACGCGGCAAGGATTTCTCCGCGTGAAACTCGCGGCGGCGCCGATCGATGTCGGCCCCGCGCTTCGCGACCAACTGTTCAATCGCGTCCGCAGCGTGGTACTCACCAGCGCCACGCTTGGCGTTGGCGCGGGCGCCGGTTCGCTCGATTTCTTCCGCTCGCGGATCGGCCTGACCCAAGCCGACTCGCGGCGTTTGGGCAGCCCGTTCAACTACCCCGAGCAGGCCCGCATCATCGCGCCGCGCGACATCCCCGATCCAACCTCGCAACGCGAGGCGTTTGAACGGCAACTGGCGCCGCGGATTCGCCGGTACGTCAGCCGCACTGACGGCCACGCCTTCGTGCTGTTCACCAGCTACGAATTGCTCCGGCGGATCGCGTCGGAGATGAGCGGTTGGCTCGCGGACAACCAATTAGCGCTCTACAGCCAAGCCGATGGCACTCCGCGGCATCAATTGTTGTCGCTCTTCAAGCAACAGCCTCGGGGTGTCCTGTTTGGCACGGACAGTTTCTGGCAGGGTGTCGATGTGCCGGGCGACGCGCTGCGAAACGTGATCATCACGAAGCTGCCGTTCAGTGTCCCCGATCAACCGCTGCTCGAAGCGCGGCTGGAAGCGATCCGGGCCGCGGGCGGCAATCCATTCAACGACTACCAGGTTCCCGAGGCGGTGATCAAGTTGCGTCAAGGCTTCGGCCGCCTGATACGCACTCAGCAAGATCGCGGCATCGTCGTGATCCTCGATCCCCGCATTCGCACCAAACCGTACGGCCGGATCTTCCGCGAATCGCTGCCGGACTGTCCGTGGAGCGACGACTGATCGCGCCGCTCCACGTGGGGTCAGAATTTACCGTTGCGGACCTGGAAGTGGGTTGGTTTGCCGAGGCTCTCGCCGCCGCTGGCGATCCACTCGGCCGTCCAACGCATCATCGTCTCCGCGGAAACGGCGGGCTCTCCCAGTAGCGGATAACCGCCGTGGCCGTTGTTGAGCAGCGCGTCGGAACTCTCGTGACCGACGCACCGCACATCGCGTCCGAACAGTTCGCCAAACCGTGTCGCGACGGCGCGCAGTCCGAGGATTTCCGAGCCGGCGAGATTGATGATCCGCGCGGGCGATGCCATCTGGTCGAATGCGGCGAGCGTCATCGCGTTGGCATCCGCCAGCCAGATCACATTCACGTAGCCCATCGAAACATCGACCGGCTCGCCCTGAAACACTTGGCGTGCGAGATCGACGAGCACGCCATAACGGAGCTCGGTCGCGTAATTCAGCCGCAACAAGGCGACGGATGTTCCCTGAGCCACGCTGAAATACTGGAACATGCGCTCGCGTCCGAGCGCCATCATCGCGTACTCGCCGTCCGGTCGCGGTGGATCCGATTCCACCGAACCGCCACCAGCCACCGGGGTCAACCCGTAGACATTGCCGGTGGAGAAAGCAACCAGTTTGCTGTCGGCATAACGGCGGCTCACCACGGCGGGCGCGTAGCAGTTCATCGCCCAGGCGAGCCCCGGGTTCGCTGCGGCGCCGAATTTCATGCCGGTCATGAACAGCACATTGGCGGCATCCGGCAAGCGGGCGACGGCCTGTTCATCAAGCAGATCGCAGGCGATCGTCTCGACGCCGTTCGCCTCCAGCCGTTCCCGCGTGGACCCGGAGGTGAAACGCGACACCCCCCAGATCCGACGCTGGACACCGGCCGCATCGGAGGCGCGTCGCGCCATTCGCGCCAGCGTCGGCCCCATTTTGCCGCCAACGCCAAGGATCACCAGATCGCCACGCATTCGCCCCATCGCCTCCACCGCCCGATCCGTGGGCCGGCTGAGGCATCGCTCCAAGTCGTCGACCGTTTTCGGCGTTGCTTCCGTCATCTTGAGAATCCTCTTCTTCGTCGTCTGCCCAAAGTTAACGCGAGTGCGGCGGAAGGTCTTCCCCGCCGCCGCCGGTGCTTTTGAAAATGATCGTGATCGATGCTCCTTGCACAGCGGCCGCTTGGACGGCTGCCATTCACGTGGCGATCATTCGAGTGGCTGTCATTCACATGGCTGTCATTCACATGGCTGTCATTCACGCGGCTTTGATTCACGCGCCTTTTAATTCAAGCGACAGTCACTTTCGCGGCGGCGACCAACCCTTCGATCAGGCTTTCTTCGATGTAGTCGCTCGATTCGATTCCGACGGACAGGCGGAGCGTGCCGCCATCAATTCCGAGCGCCGCGCGTTCGGCCACGGTCAGGGCCCGATGGCTCGTCGATTCGGGATGGCTGACGGTGGTGGCGACTTCGCCGAGCGACGGGCAGAAGGGAATACGGCGCGCCGCGCGGAGAAAGGCGGTGGCGGCGGGCGTGCCGCCTGGCAGATGGAAGGTGACGATCGAGCCGTAGCGGCCGTTCAATTGTCGGCGGGCCAGCGCGTGGTGGGGATGGTCTTCGAGCCCGGGGTAATCGACTTGCCGGACTTCCGCGCGGGAGGCGAGGAGCCGAGCGGCTCGCGCAGCGTTTTCGAACGCCCGGTCCATCCGCACTGCCATCGTTGCGAGTCCACGGGCGGCGAGCCAGCATTCGAACGGCGCACTGGCCAGCCCCCAGGCGGAGATCGCGCGCGGCACTCGTTCCCAACCCGTGGCGCGCCCGGCCAGCAGTCCGAGGATGACGTCGCTATGCCCGTTCATCATCTTCGTGATGCTTTCCAACACGAGGTCGGCGCCGAGTTCCAACGGACGGCAGAGGAGAGGCGTCGCGAAAGTGTTGTCGACCAGCAGCCAAGCGTTGTGGCGATGAGCCAACTCGGCCAAGGCGGCGATGTCCGCCACCTGTAAACGCGGATTGGCAATCGTCTCGACCACAATCAGGCGTGTGCGGGGCCGTATGGCAGCCTCGACAGCCGCGATATCACAGGTATCGGCGAGCGTGCTTTCGATGCCAAAGCGGCCGCCCTCGGCAACCAGCAACGTCTGGCTTTTGCCGTACAGGTAGCGGCCGACCACGACGTGGTCACCGGCGCGGAGAAACGCCAAAACGGCGGCCGACATGGCCGACATTCCCGACGACGTCACCACAGCCCGCTCGGCCCCGTGGAGCAACCGGCACTGTTCGGCCAACTGGTCGCCATTCGGATGGCCGTCGCGTTGGTAGACGTAACCGGCCAGTTGGCCGGCGAGCATTTGGTCGGCTTGAGCCGGTTCGTCGCAACGCCACACCGAGGCCGGATAGATCGCCGGGGAATGCGGGCGGGTTGGCAGCTCGGCCAATTCGGGCAGACGGGGACAAATATCCTCGGGACGCATCGCTTCTTCGCTTTCAAGTGCCGACGGGACCGGTTCGTGGGAAGTTCCCGATCGTAACGGCGATGGGTGCGGATGTCATCCGGCATCGTTCTTCACACAACACACACATC